>CAZMNL010000599.1:0-2571 GCA_964567525.1 uncultured Anaerolineaceae bacterium | reverse complement strand
CGGCCCTTGACTCCCCCTCTCTGGAGGCTGGAGAGTGCGCGCGACCTGCGGTCGCACCGGCACCACGACACCACGACGAGATAAACATGGGCGGGGATCGGCCCGCGCCCGACGGTCAAACCGTCGGGCTATACACCTGCTGGACCGCAGAGCGGCCCGCTGATCGCGCGTGTGAGATATCACCGCACACTGCCGCTGCTCGCTTTTTTGCTAAGGCTGATCCAGGAAATAAATCACCCAAATAAGCTGGCCTTTGCTCCCCTTCCCTGAGGGAAGGGGTTGTGGGGGATGGGGTAATTATTTTCTTGGCGTAGCCTAAGTCCTGCGCTTAAAGCTCACCGCTATTTTCGAAGGAAAAAAGCGGCCAATCGTCAGCCTGCCGCCTGAGAAACGTGCATCACGCGCGGCACATTCTGCTATGATCGAATTAAAGTCACGCAAACCAGGAGGTAACGCCATGTTCTATCGCCCAATGATTGCCATACTCACCGGGATTGTGGCGCTCGCTTTGTTGTTAGGGGGCGCGCCGCTGGCTGCCGGTCCCACGCCCGCCCACGCGCAGACCGGCGTCACCTGGAGCGCCGAATATTTCGACAACATCTACCTGTCCGGCGATCCGGTCGTGGAGCGCCGGGAAAGCGGCAACCAGTTCTACTGGGGCGCGGGGTCACCTGCGCCGGGCGTGCCGGAGGACCAGTTCAGCGCGCGTTTTGCCACCGACCTCAACTTCGACGCCGGGACCTACCGCTTTTACATCCTGGCCGATGACGGCGTGAGCCTGTGGATCGACTTCCCGCCGGACAAGCGCCCGACGCTCTCGACCTACCACGATCCGCGCCCCGGCGAGCTGCTCACCGCTGATGTAACGCTCGACGCCGGGATGCACCACTTGCAGATCGACTACATCGAACGCACGCAGGACGCCTACCTGTATATTGCGTGGGAGTCGCTGGCGGACGGTGCGCAGGGGCCAAACTTCCCCACGCCGCCCACGCCGGTCACCTGGACCACGCAGTGGACCGCGCAGTATTTCAACAACCCGACGCTGAGCGGTTCCCCGGTACTCAGCCAGTCGGAGCCGGATCCCAACCCCCATTGGGGCACGGACGCGCCGGGGCCGGGCGTCCCGGCGGATAACTTCAGCGCGCGCTGGATCATCTACCAGGACTTCGCAGGCGGGACCTACACCGTCACCACGCAGGCCGACGACGGCATCCGCGTGCGCGTGGACAGCCAGACGGTGATCGACGAGTGGCACGGCGCAACGCCGGATGAATATACCGCGACATTCCCGCTGGCAGCGGGCGCGCACAGCCTCGTGATCGAGTTCTACGACGCGGGCGCAGTCGCCTATCTGAACTTCCGCATGGTCAAAGAGCCGGAGGGCGCACCCGCGCAGCCACCCTCACCGACCGGCGTCACCGCCACCGTGACCGCTTACCGGCTGAACGTGCGTAATGCGCCGGTCAGCGGCAGCGTGATCGCCAAGATCGACCGCAACGAGACGTATCCGGTGATGGGACGCAACAGCGCCAGCACGTGGTGGCAGCTTAACGTCAACGGCACTATCGGCTGGGCCAGCGGCGCATACCTGAACCTCAGCGGGCCGTCCTCTGCCGTGCCGGTCACGGACGGCGTGATCAACCCGCCGACGCCAACACCGTCTTACGGGTCCGGGCAGTGTCCGGGCTTCATGGTGTCGCGGTTGGCGGCGAACGGTTATGGGCGCGTGGCCTTCACGCCCGGCCTGCCGAATAACGTCCGTTCGCAGCCGGACCTGTCCGCCGTGCTGATCGGGCAGATTCCGCCGGGCGGCATCTTCTACGTGATCAGCGGCCCGGTGTGCAACAACAGCACCGCGTGGTACCAGGTCAACTTCAACGGCCTGATCGGGTGGACCGCTGAGGGCCAGGGATCAACCTACTGGCTGGAACCCTACACGCCGTAACGCACGCCGCCGGTATCCGTACCGCTGAACGCAAAAACGGGCGGGAGCGCGCGCTCTCGCCCGTTCGTGATCCTGCGTCGGTAACGTCATGCGGCTAACGCCCGTCCGCCAGCACATCCCGCGCCAGCGGCATAAACCAGTTCAGAAACGCGCCCTTGTGCGAGGCCATCTCCAGGCTGCCATCAAAGCGCATATCCGGGAACGAGTCCGCGTCCGCACGCACGCGCGTGAGCGCCGCGCGCAGGTCGTCGGAACCGGCAGCGTTGGAGATACGGCGCACGATCCCGGCAGCGCCGATCTTGTCGAGCTTGTCGGCGTCGTGCAGCATGTTTCCGATGGCGGTCCCGGCTTCCTTCTGGATCGCGGCCTGGATGATCGTGATCGCGCGCGAGGGCAGTTCCCCCGCCAGCACGTCGCCGACGAAATCGACCGCCGCGTCTTCGTGGCGCACGCCGGTTTCCGGCTCGTCCAGCTTGGCGACATCGTGACACACCGCCGCCAGGTACGCCAGCCGGGGGTTTACGTCGGCCTCATCCACCAGCGCGAGCATGACGCCGGTCACGCGCAGGGTGTGCGCCCACAGGTGCGATCCGGCCAGGCCCCAGCGGTTGATGCGCCGCTGC
>CAZMNL010000598.1:0-2573 GCA_964567525.1 uncultured Anaerolineaceae bacterium | reverse complement strand
GGCGACCGTGTGGCTGCTGCGCGAATCGGTGGCGCTGGGCCGCGACTACACCGGTGCGCGTGCGCTGGTGGTCTTCAAGGTGTCGAACATCTATCTCGCGCTGGTGCTGCTGGCGATTGTGATCGCGGCGCTCGTGTGAGGGCAGCAGTAAGCTGTAAGCAATAAGCGATAAGCAAAAGCGTCACGCCCCGATGGTTTGCTCCCCCTCTCCAGGGCGTGGAGAGGGGGCTGGGGGGTGAGGCCAAAAGGACATCCACCATGCCGCGCCTGATCCTGATCGTGACCCTGTTCGCCGCATTACTCGTCGCCACGCCCGCCGCCGCGCAGGACGGCGACGACTCCCCGCCCGTCGATGGGCCGCCGTTCGCGCTGCCGTTCAGCGATCCGCCAGGGCCGGAAACGTGGCTCTACCAGCAGCACTACGGCAACACCACGCAGGCATTTAACTACGGCGACGTGTGGTACGAGTTCGGGCAGGGCATGCACTTCGGCGTCGATTTCTTCGTGCCGTGCGGCACGCCCGTGCGCGCGATTGCCGGCGGCGTGGTGGTGGTAGTCTCTGCGCCCGGCTTTGGCGCGGGACCACATAACCTCGTGCTGGACCATCCCGGCACGGGCTACGCCTCGCTGTACGGGCATCTGCTGGAACTGCCTGCGCTGCGCAAGGGGGACACGGTGCGGCGCGGCGACGTGATCGGGCGCTCCGGCGATCCCGATGGATCGTGCGGGTCACGCCCGCACCTGCACCTGGAAGTGCGCAGCAGCGACTTTCAGACCGCCTACGACCCGCTGCCGTTCTTCGATGTGGACTGGGACATGCTGACCAGCATCGGCCCGTATAACAACAACTTCCAGCAGGACCTCGACCACCCCTACCGCTGGATGCGCCTGGACGACCAGCCGGATATCCAGTTCAGCGGGCCGCTGCGCAACAACTACGCGCGCCCCTGGCCGCGCAAGCTGGAAGTGCGCGCCCCGGTCAACCCGCCGCTGTACCGCGATCTCGACCCGCTGCCGGATGACGTGACGGTGACGATCACGCCCGCCGCGCGGGATGCGTGGAATCTCGGCGCGTGGTGGCAGCCGGACGATCTCGACGCGGTATACGTGATCGACGCGATTCCGGGGCAGGAAACGGGCGTCTTCCGCCAACCGCTGAACGGCTCACCGCGCACCTACGTGCAGCCCGCGCCGCCCGCCAACACCTCGCCGGACGGCACGATCACAGTTGAGCGCCTGCCAGACGGCAGAATGCAGCTTACGGACACCGCCAGCGGTGACGTGTTCACGGTCGATACCGGCGGCGTGTATCCGGCGGTCGCGCCGGGGGGCGCGCGCATCCTGTACGAGATGGTGTACGGCGAAGTCGTGCCCGGCACCTCTGCGCCCGGCGTGGTGATCTGGGCGGCGGACCTGGACGGCACGAACCCCAGGCGCGTCTACTCCGGCGTGGGCAGTTACAGCATGTGGCTGGACGATCACCGCGTGCTGGTGATCCAGCACATCACCTATACGCCCGAATACCGCCTATACGTCGTTGATCTGGACACGGACACGCCCGAACCGCAGGCCGAACGACTCGCCAGCATCCACTATATGCAGGGCTTGCAGGTCGCGCCGGGCGGCGGGCATATCGCGTTTTACCGCACGTTCCAGGACGACTCGCGCGAGAACGGCGTGTTCGTGCTGCGCACGGAGCCGGGGGCCACGCCGCGCAAGCTGCCGGTCTTCGGCGCGTATCGCTGGCGCGACGCGGACTCGCTGTACATGCTCAGCTACGGAATCGATGCACCGGCGCACGCGCTCGGCGTGGTCGAGATCGAGTCGCGCGTGGTGCGCTGGCTGACCGATCCCGACGCGCAGCCGATCCGCATCGCCAACGGCGAGTGGAGCGTCTCCCCGGACGGATCGCGGATCGTGTACGTCGATGCGGACGACTTCGGGCTGTACGTGGTGGCGTTTGAGCCTTAAGCCTCGACTACGGGCAGGCTCCTGACATCGCCGTTGATCTGAATATCATCCACTTTGAGCCACTGTGGTTTCAAACTTTTGACACGCACCCACTGCTGATTCTGTGTACGACCTACCAGGGTAAATGTTGTTCCCTGTTCCGCTGCCGCATATACAGAGTAAGTATCATTCGGATTACTGATGATCATAGTGCGATCAACGGTCACAACACCGCTCAATTGAGCGGCGGAATCTAGCGCGGCATTATTCTCTGTCAGTGGAATATTGAAGGTGTCAGCAGGCGGTTTTTGTGTACTGCTGGTCGATTTGGCTGGTGAGGATGAGGAAGACGAATACGCTGTGGATGCGCGCGACAGCTTAGGTTGTTCAGGAGACAGTTTTCCCCGCATGACGTAGAGATGTTCTTCCATTGCCAACCCAAGTTGTAGCAATTCGGAAAATACCAGCAAAGGCAGTGCAATCCCGGCGGTGAAGGCCAGTCCTGCGAGGAATGTTCCTATATCAAAACCTTTGTCGACTTCATCTGTTCGCCAGTTAGTTTCATCTGGGACAACTTGTTCGGCAAGGCTCAGGCTGCCGAAGAATCCCAGGACGATGATCAA
>CAZMNL010000597.1:0-2577 GCA_964567525.1 uncultured Anaerolineaceae bacterium | reverse complement strand
CTGGCGATTTGATCGCCAGGCAAAGGGCGATTACCGTTTAGCTTAATGCCTATGCGGTCAGACCACTTAGGCCGATCCATAGAAATAACTCGCCCGTTTGACGTTCCCCAACAACTGTTGTACAAGGGTCCCCTTCCCGTAGGGAAGGGGGTAGGGGATGGCGCAGCGTTTATTCCTGCGTGGCGAACTCCACCGCGACCGGCAGCGTAAAGTAGAACTCCGCGCCCGCGCCCTCGGTGCTGACCACGCCGACCTCGCCGCCGAGCCGCGTCACGATGCGCTGCACAATCGACAGCCCCAGCCCGTGCCCCTCGACCTTCATCTTGCCCACGCGCGTAAAGCGGGTGAACAGCCGCGCCTGGTCTTTGGCCGAGATGCCCGGCCCCCGGTCGCGCACCCAGAAACGCACATACCCGTTACGCTGCTGTTCCGCGCCGAGCGTGATGTGCGGTTGTTCGCCGCCGTATTTCAGCGCGTTGCTCAGGTAGTTGACCCACACTTGCTCGACCCAGGACGTATAGCCGTTGGCGATGGGCCACGTGCTGGCGGTCTGCTCAATGATCGCGTCTTTCTCGCGCACGACGTAATCCAGGCGCGTGAGCGCGTCGGTGACGATGGCGCTCATGTCCAGCGGCTCGACCGCGACTTCATCGAGCGACTGCACGCTGGAAAGCAGCAGCATATCGTCGATGATCGCGTTCATCTTGAACCCGTAACGCTCGATCACGCGCAGGTACTCGGCAACCTCTTTTTCGCTGAAGCCGTCCAGCCCATCGGCCAGCAGTGAGGCGTACCCGATCAGGCCGTGCAGCGGGCTTTTGAGATCGTGGGCGACGGTATGCGCGAAATCGTGCAGTTCGTTGATCAGGCGCTCGCGTTCGGCTTCGGCGCGTTTGCGCTCGCTGATATCGCGCACGAAGGCCAGCACCGCCGGACGCCCTTCGTATTCCATCAGGCTGCTGTTGATCTCGACATCCAAACGCTGCCCGTCATGGCACAGCAGGCGCGCCTCGTAACGGGCGGGCACATTATTCTCGCCGCGCATCCGCCGCGCGTAGTTCCCGGAAACTTGTTCGAGCGCCTCCGGCGCGATAAACGCCCGGAAGGACTTGCCGATTACCGCTTCCACCGGAAAGCCCATCATTTGCGGCAGGCGGGGATTGCAGTATTGGATGATCTCGTCCTGCACGATGGCGATACCGTCGTCGGCACGCTCCGACACGCTGCGATACTTGGACTCGCTGATGTGCAGCGCGGTTTCAAGCTGGCGGCGGGTGGTGATATCGCGCGCAACGGCGATCACCCTGTCGGGGCCGCTGGGGACCAGCCGCGCCTCGAAATCGAGCTGGCCGGACACGGTTCCCAGCGTGTATTCGACGACCTGCATCTCGCCGGTATCCAGCACACGCTGGATCGCGTCGTGCAGCAGCCGCGCCTGCGTTTGGGGCAGCAAGTCGTAGAGCGTGCGGCCCTTGATCGCCGTCGCCCCGCCGACCGTAACCATCAGGTCGCCGTTAGTGTTGCCGCGCACGTCCAGGTGCTGGCCCTCGCGGTTGAAGCTCAACACAAGGTCCGGGAAGGCGGCGAGCATGGCGGTGTTTTGTGCTTCGCTGCTGCGCAGGGCTTCTTCGGCGTGCTTACGAGCGGTGATGTCTTCCTTGACCGCGACGTAATGCGTGATCGCGCCGGACGCATCGCGCACGCTGCAAATCGAGGCGTATTCCCAGTAGAGTTCGCCGTTTTTCTTCTGGTTGAGGAATTCGCCGCGCCACTCGTCCCCTGCCGTGATCGTCCGCCACATCTCGGCGTAGACCGCGTCCGGGGTATGGCCGGAGTTGAGAATACTCGGATTCTTCCCCAGGACCTCTTCGACCGTGTAGCCGGTCAGTTCGGTGAACTTGGGATTGACGTATTCGATAGCCCCCTTGAGATCGGTGATCATGACGGTGCTGGGGCTTTGCTCCACCACGCGGATCAGTTTGCGCAGGTGGTCCTGGGACTGCCGGCATTCGCTGAGCGCGCGCGCCGAATGCCGGGCACAGACCCGGTATCCTGTCCAAAAAGCCGCCGCGCTCGCTACTGCCAATAAGGGGATAAAAACATAAACGGGCATGATAATGGCTCACCATGAAATTATGAACCGACGATACTCACGCTGATCACCGTTGCACACCGGGAGATCAGCCAGCGGGATAAGACCTGTCAGGCTGCGGTCGTGATGGCAGCCGCATGAAAAGTGAATTTCTCGATTCGTCTTTAGTCGCATGATCGAGCCAATTGGGGTCGCCAGAGGGTATGAATACAAATGAATTGG
The DNA here is from genome assembly GCA_964567525.1 of uncultured Anaerolineaceae bacterium. GTDB lineage: Bacteria > Chloroflexota > Anaerolineae > Aggregatilineales > Aggregatilineaceae > CAYRNY01. Next base: position 263 of record CAZMNL010000597.1, on the reverse strand, counting down.
GATGCAGCCCCCACAGGACTCGCCTTGGCTCAGTGCGTGTATCCGGCGCGGGCATGGGGATGGCCCTATCGCCAGTACAATAGTCCTTATTATAGCAGTTTCTTGCCAATGCGCGGTGCATTGTAAACAAACGTTTACTCTGTGGGTGGGATACTGCCCGCGCCTGAAAGCTCAACGGGGCGCGGGCAGGAAATGCGGTTTTCGACCAGCCGCTAAGGCTACGCCAAGAAAATAATTACCCCATCCCCCACAACCCCTTCCCT
>CAZMNL010000596.1:0-2582 GCA_964567525.1 uncultured Anaerolineaceae bacterium | reverse complement strand
CTTACCCGTCATTTTGACGGTTGTGCTATGCGCTTAACTGCGCGAGTATCTGTTACTTGCCCTTGATCTGCGTAATCATGGTCTGGCTGAGCCAATCAAACCACGCGGTCCATTCATCACCGAGTTCTTGGCATGCAGCGCGCACCTGCTGCCAGATAGTGCGCCAATCCTCAATCGAAAGCCTGACCGCAACCGGCTGCTTGTCGTCCCGGTTAGGATTGACCACACCCAGAATTGCCCGACGCACCTGCATGCGCCACTTCTGCCAATCAGCATCTCCGTACATTTCACCATAACGATGCAGTGCCTTGAGGACACAAATCCAATGCCCGTTGGTCAAGGAAACAGCGACTAATCCGATGTCGCGCTGCTTGCCATCAGCTTGCTGAGAGGGTGTACGGAAAGTTATTTTCCCCCTCCCCCTAACCACTTCCCTGCGCTGCGCGAAGGGAGGGAAATTGCTCGCGAGCCTTTCTCTCCTTTCCTCATTTTGGGGAAAGGGGTCGGGGGAGGGGAGCTTTCCAGACACCCGCCGAGATTGAGCAAACAGCAGCGGATTATCAAACGAACCGGTCACTTTGCGGATCACCGGTCGATGGGGGGTATCCCAGTTCAGGGGCGGCGGATTGGGCCGACCACGCCAGTAACCATATGATTTCTTGCTCATGATTCACCCCCACATACACCACGCAGCGCATATCAAGCACGCCGCCAAAGTTATGAGAAGAATAGATCAGGTAAACGCTGGGCACAAGTCCACGCCCGCAGCAAGCCGGGGTCCTATCGGGGCTGCCGTTGCGCGTTGTTGCGCTTTCTGCCCTTCCGCCTATCATAGATAAGACAGCACAATGCAGAGTCATTATCATAGTACAGAGCCACACCGGGGCGTTTTCGTGCAGGCCAAAGGCGGCTATTTTCATTTCAAGGATAAGCGATGTCGATCAACTCCCTCAGTTTTCAACATCTTGCTATTCGCTCTGCGGCTGACGTGCATGAGTTGTTCCAGCGTCTCGGCTACAACGTTTATACCCCTGAGCCGTTCCAGGGGGACGAACTTGACGATCTCGAACTCGATGAGGTTGATCGCGCATCGGTTGAACGCGCGTATATTGTCGCCAACCAGGACAATCACAGCGTCTACCTCTACGAAGTGACCGATCTGCGGCAGACACGGCTGCGCGGCCTGGCCTGGAACGCGCTCCAGCGCGGGACGGCGCTGCTGGTCGTCACGCGCGACTACCGCGAGATCGTCTTCGCACACCCGCGCTTTGTCGGGAACCCAACCAAGAGCAATGTGCGCGTGGACAGGCTCAAGATGCTGGTCAGCGATCCCACGCGGCACGATCTCGACACGCTGAACGCGATCCACGCCCACCGGCGCACCGGACAGCAGGTTTACACGGCGCAGACAGAAGCATTCAACGTCACCCGAATCACCCGGCGCTTCTATGACGAGTACAAGACTCACTACAATCTCGCGCGGGAAGCGATCCGGCGCTACAACCAGGGCATCCCCGAATTCCAGAACGCCGGTCAGGAAGACAAGCTGCACGCTTTCACCCAGCGCCTGCTCGGACGCCTGATGTTCCTCTATTTCCTGCAACGCAAGGGGTGGATCGGTGGGCGGCAGCGCTTCCTGACCGAGCAGTTTATCAACACCGTGCGACGCCATGCCGGGGAGTTCACCGGTGACCAGGAAACGTTCTACTACTACCGCGAGGTGCTGGAACCGTTATTCTTCGAGACGATGAACACCCAGCGCCCCGATAACATCACCATATGGCCCGGCGTGCGGATTCCGTACCTCAACGGCGGGCTGTTCGACCGGTCGCGCGATCCGGACGGGGTGATCATCCTGCCGGATTCGCTGTTCGACCCGCACAGCAGCGACGGGCTTCTGGCGTTTTTCAATCGCTACAACTTCACCATCGCCGACGACACGCCACTGGAACAGGATGTCGCCGTTGACCCGGAGATGCTCGGTAAGGTGTTCGAGAACATGCTCGAAGAGCGCGACCGGGGCCAGACCGGCAGCTTCTACACGCCGCGCACGATTGTGTCGTACATGTGCCAGGAAGCGCTGGCCGGATACCTGGACGAGAGCGCCGGCATCCCCCGCGACACGACACGCGCACAGTTCGACCCCGACGCCGAACACGACCTCACACCCGATGAAGCGGGGCGCATCAGCACCGCGCTGGATACGCTGACCGCACTCGATCCGGCGGTGGGCAGCGGCTCGTTCCTGATCGGGATGCTGGGGGAGATCATCCTGCTGCGCCGCGCGTGTGCCCGCGTGCGAGGCGTCGAAGTCACCCCGGCGATGCTGGCGGACTGGAAGGAAGCGATCATCCGCGACACGCTCTACGGCGTGGACATCAAGCCGGAAGCCATCGAGATCGCGCAGCTTCGCCTATGGCTGGCGCTGGTCGTGGACCAGACCATCGAGCAGGCGCGCCCTTTGCCCAACCTGGACTACAGGCTGATGGCGGGCAACAGCCTGATCGAGTCCATCGACGGCGAGCCGGTGCTGACCGAAAGCGCGACGGCATTGCTCGACGCCTCAACAACCGGCGAATGGG
>CAZMNL010000595.1:0-2584 GCA_964567525.1 uncultured Anaerolineaceae bacterium | reverse complement strand
CGCCGGGTGTCGAGGTCCGCCGCGTGGATACGGCGAATTATGTACCGGTCAGCGTCGAGTCGGTCGTCGGGGCCGGGGACTACGTCCGCACCGATGCGACCGGCAAGGCGCGTATTACTTTTTTCCGCGACGGGACCGGGGTAGAACTCGAACCGGAAACCGAGTATTTCATCAAGGAATTTTCCGGCACCGAGGACCGCTTTACCCTGTCGGTCGCGGTGCTGATCGGCATCACGCGCCAGCAGTTCGAGCGGCTGTTGGACGCGGATTCGTCGTATGAGGTCGATACCCCCGGCGCGACGATGGTCGTGCGCGGGACCGACTTTGCGATCCGCGTCGAGGATGGCGGGCGCTCGTCTGTGCTGACGGCGGCGGGGCTGGTCGAGGTCAACAGTGAACGCGCCACCGCCGAAGTCCCGCCCGCGTTTGGGCTGCGCGCGGACGGCGGCAGCCTGAGCGACGTGGTCCCGGCCACGACGTTTGATGAACTCGATATCGCGCTGGATGGCTGCCCCGGCGCGTTCACCACTGGCGGCGACGTGCGTCTGAACGTGCGCACCGGGCCGGACCTGGCGGCGGCGCGCGTGGGGTCGGTGATCCCGGCGAGCATCCAGACCGTGATCGGTGTGGACGAGTCCGGGCAGTGGTACCGTATTCCGTTCCGGAATGGCTACGGCTGGGTGCTGAGCGAGACGCTCACCGTTGAAGTCGATCCGGCCTGCCCGGTGACGGTCTATCCCGCCACGCGCACCGAGGACGTAGGCCGTTATACGCTGGTGGGCGACCTGGAAGTTAACGCCACCGTCAAAGCCGAGATCGCCAATCTGCGCCAGGGACCGGCGCTGGACCGGTTGATCCTGACCGCGCTGGAGTTCGGCACGGAGCTGATCATCACCGGGCGCAACGAGGACAGCTCGTGGCTGCGCGTGCGCACGCTGGACGGGCGTATGGGTTGGATGGCCGCCTTCCTGGTCGAGATCGATACCGACCTCGCCCAGATCGGGGTGGTTCCGACCGGGGCCGGTGACGCAGCAGCAACGCCCACCCCGGCAGACGATCCCGGCGAACCGGACGATTCCGACGAACCGCCAGCAGGGGAACCTACCGATGATGTCGAGGACGATGCAGGCGCATAACGCGGACGGCAGCCGGTCCGCACCTTCGCCGCAGCGTGAGCTTTTCCCCGTGACGCGCCGTGATGCGCGCCGTGCGTGGGGCGTACAGATCGCGGTCGCGCTGGGGGTCGCGCTGGTGGTGCTGGGCATGTGGCGGCTGGACCTGTTCGCCCATGCGCGGCTGGCGCTGTCCAACGTGCTGTTTGTCCCGCACGAACCCTCCGGCAGCATCGTGATCGTGGCAGCGGACGACGCCAGCCACGCCGCCTATGGGCGCGCGCTGACCGGCTGGCCGCGCGAACTGCACGCCGACCTCGTGACCGCGCTCAGCGAGGGGGGGGCGCGCGTGGTCGTCTTTGATATCCTGTTCGCGGAACCGGCAGAAGACGACGACCGCTTCGCCGAAGCGATGATCGCCGCGCGCACGGAATCCGAGGCGCGCACGCGCTTTGTGATGCCGGTGGCCGGGGTGCAGTCGCACACCTTGCCGCTCAGCCGCACCAACGGCGGCATTTCTCCCACCGATCAACCCGTGCTGCATTACGGGCATTTTTTGCAGACCACCGCGAAGCTAATCCCCGATGGGGTGGTGCTGGGCCACGCCAACATCACGCGCGACGCGGACGGGTACGCCCGCTGGCAGCCCACGCGCATCACGGCGGACGACGAAAGTCACCTGTCACTGGCGATCAGCACCTACCTGAGCTATCTCCGCATTCCGCCCGCGCTGTGGGACCAGTTCGTAACCGTGCAAAATGACGGCACGCTGCACGTCTCTGAGCGCGTGATCCCGGTGGATGACCGGGGCCGGATGCTGATCAACTTCTTCAGCCGCCCGCGCTCCAATGCGTTTCACGTATATTCGTACCGCGCGGTGATCGAGGGCCTGGTGGACCCCGCCGTTTTTGCGGACAAGATCGTGCTGGTCGGCGTGGCGAACTATACCGGGCAGATGGACGTATACCCCGTGCCGGTGGCCGGGAACGGCGACCCGATGGCCGGGGTTGAGGTCCACGCCAACGTGATCGAGCAGTTGTTGCAGGACCGGATGCTGCGCTGGCCCGACGACACGACGCAGGCCGCGATCATCGTCGCGGCGGCGCTGCTGGCCGTGTGGGTGTATTCCTGGGGCGTAAGACGCTGGTGGCTTTTGCTGGCGCTGGCGATCACGCTGCCGCTGGCGTGGTTTCTGGGCGCGTTCATCTACTTCAACGCGCACGGCGTGCGCGTCGATCTGCTGTATCCCGCGCTGGCGCTGGTGCTGCCCGCGCCGGTCGTGCAGGTGCAGCACAGCCGCCGCGAAACTCAGCGCCGCCACCGCGCCGAACTGCTGCTGACCAGCATGGTCACGGCGTCACGGCAGCGGCTCGATCTCGCGCGCACGCTGCCCGCCATCGCGCACGACTTCGGCACGCTTACCGGCGCGGCGCTGGTCACGATCTGGCGCGCGGGGCATCACGACGGGACGC
>CAZMNL010000594.1:0-2586 GCA_964567525.1 uncultured Anaerolineaceae bacterium | reverse complement strand
CGATCAACGCCTGCACGTCCGCAAAGGACGCCGCCGCCGGAGCCTTGAGATCGTCCACCGGCAGATCGGGCGTGAGCGCCATCCCGCCGGGCTGGTTGACCGTCCCGGCAATCAGGTTGAGCGCCTGCACCGCCATCATCGCCGCGTGAGCGTTGCTCTGTCCGGCCAGCGTGCCACCCGGAATGGCAACCGGGCGTTCGGCTTCACCAAACACGCGCGCCAGCGTTACCAGCGCGTCAACATCCATTCCGGCAGCAGCGGCAGCGGTTTCGATATCGACCTCACCGGCAAGCTGTCGCGCCCGTGCGACGCGCTCCTCGGAACCGAAGCCCTCTTCGGCGATCAGGTACGCGATAGCCTGCGCGACCAGCGCCTCCGCGCCCGGCTGCACCGGGACCCAGCGATCCGCCTTCGCACCCGTAATCGACATCTTCGGCTCAAACTGCACCAGGTAGCCGCGCTTGCCAAACGACTGGCTGCGGAAGTTGCCAAACTCCACGCCATACCCGGTCGCAGAAAGCCAGGTTCCCAGGAAGTCCGCGCCGAACGAATACACCGCGTCGGCGTGACTCAGGTCGAAGGATGGCAGCGCCGCCTGCCCGATCAAAGCGGTGTGCGCACCGGCCAGCACGTCGTAGCCGTTCAGACCGGTGTAAAGGTCGTAACGCAGCGGGGCATCCGCCCCAATCGCGTCCGCAAAACGCGCGAACAGGTCGTACAGGTGGCCGGACGTGGTCGAGCCGGTCCAGATCGCCACATTGCTGCCCGCCGCGTTCACGGCGTCGTACAGCGTGTTGATGGCGTCGTTCCAGGGAAGCGCCTTAAACCGGCGGGATTCGCGCGTTTCCTGCTCGACTGCGCCCGTAACCCGGTCGGGATTGTAAAGCAGTTGCAGCCCGGCCTGTCCGCGTGCGCACAGCTTACCGCGATTGACGGGATGTTCCGGGTTGCCTTCGATTTTGACCGCACGCCCGTTCATGATACGCACGATGATGCCGCAGCCCGCCGGGCACATACGACAGGTGCTCGCGTACCAGTTGGGGATGCCGGCCAGTTGTTCTTCAGGCGCACGGACGTAAGGTTGCAGTTCAACCCATCGTTCGGATTCCTGGCTGCAACCGGCCAGAACCGCTGTCGCCGTGCCCGCCGCGCTGATCTTTAAAAAGTTGCGCCGTGAAATCTTGGTCATAGCTCGCTCCTAACGATGGCAGACGACGCAATCCCAAAGTGCGTCTTTATTTTCTTGTTCAGCGTGGCAGTCCAGGCAGAAACCCATATTCATATTGACGACCGGCTCGACCACTTCCATATTGGCAATATCGCCGTGACAGGACCCGCAGGTCACGCCAGAAGCGACATGGGACGAATGGTTGAAGTACACAAAGGTCGGCTGGCGGTTAACACGTACCCAGGGGATCGGTTCTTCACGTTCCCAATAACCGGCGAGCTTCTGAACTTCGGAACTGTCGGTGGCAATATGCAGGTGGCAGCCCATACACTTTTCAACACTGGGCACGCCCGCCACCGGGCCTTTGGCAACCCCGGTATGGCAGTATTGGCACTGAATTTGCAGCTCACCAGCGTGTAAAGCGTGGCTGTAGGCAACGGGCTGTTCGTAAGCAGCATCCGTCGTGGAACTGATCAGCAGGATGATGGCGATGATCAAAATGATCAAACCAGCCACCGCCCCCCCTGCCAACAGTCGCAGCCGCAATGGTAGGCCAGCTAATCTACGCATGTGGACTCCCTTCTTGTCTATGAGGCTTGTAGTTGGAAAAATGCGCATCGATCCGGCAGAGATACCGGATGATCATTGGCCGCGCAGGGCGGCATGGTCGACTTTGAGGAAGGAAAAAATAGTTCGAGTTTTCCTCGCTCAATAACAATTAAATGAACGCAGCTAACTATACAATGATTTAATCCAGAGTTCCAAATCGTCACCCTTGTCGATGTATTAAGGATATTTCAGGCGTTTCGAGCGCATAGCTTATTTGGGATTAACTTAGTATTTATACTAAGAATCGCTAGTGAGTAGCATAGCGATTTGTCGTAAAAAACACAAATTCTATTGACCGCCTCTTGGACCGCTGGACCTTCCTGGTATAATCACGCGGCAGGCTCTTCATAGAGTGTATACCGGCTAAGTTCAGATAGAGATACGATTCATGCGTATTAAAGTACATGGGGGCCACCCCCTACACGGAACGGTCAAGCCTTCGGGCAACAGTAACGCAGCGTTGGCGTTAATCGCGGCATCACTGCTCACCGAAGCCCCGGTGACGCTGCAAAACGTGCCCGCAACCCTCAGCACCGCCCAGATGATCGAAGCGGCGCGCGTGCTGGGGACCGACATCACCAGGGACGGCAGCACGCTGCAATTGCACACGCCCACACTGCATACGCGCTCACTGGATCGGGATGTGGCCGAAGAACAGGTCAGCACGGTGCTATTCCTTGCGCCGCTGCTGGCCCGCAGACGGCACGCACGGCTCGATATCACCTACCCCATTAACCGGCTGCACACGCACCTGACCGCACTGCGGGACCTGGGGGCCGATGTGCGCATTACCGGCAGCGTGATCGACT
>CAZMNL010000593.1:0-2592 GCA_964567525.1 uncultured Anaerolineaceae bacterium | reverse complement strand
CAGCGCGACCAGGTGCAGATGATCGTCGGGCGCGTCGCCCTGCCGGGCCGCGTAGCTGCGAATTTGCCGCAAACGCCGGATCAAGACACGCAGTTGATCGCCGCGCGGTGTGCCATCGAATAAATGCAGTTCGTCGATAATGATCGCGCGCAGGTTGGCGAAAATCCGCGCGTGGGCGGCTAGCAGGGAATCGACCGATTCCGGTGTGGTGATCAGGATTTGCGCCGGGAGCCGGGGATTAAACGTGGTGAGGTCGCGCGTTTTGCTGGCGAATGAGAGTTGCAGCGCGTCCAGCGGAGCCGCCAACCGCCCCAGCAGATCATTGACCAGGGCGCGCGTCGGCGTGAGATACAGGATCGCCAGTTTGGGGGCCGGGTCGCCGAAGATGTGCGGACAGTGGCGCTCAATCAGCGGCACGATGGCCGCTTCGGTTTTACCGCTGGCAGTCGGCGCGCAGATGATCGCGTTACGACCGTCCAGCAAGGGCGGGATCGCAGCGACCTGCACCGGTGTGAAATTACCGTGCCGCTCAAAAAATGCACCCCACGTGCGTCCCAACCGTTTTTTGAGCGCCAGCCGTGCCGCGCGATCCGCCGGCTCGGAGGTCACAACCGCAAACCCTGCCGCAGTTCTTCGGCGGCATCATCCGGCGTGAAATTTTCGTGCAGGTGCAGCAGGTCAAACACCGTGACCGCCACGCGGATCAGCTCGCGCAGGTTGATGCGGTGCTGGCTGAGCGCGCGCGACAGCAGCGCTGGAAGCTGCGCGAGCGCGCCATTGGTCGAAAAAACATAACGAGGCGCATAGTCATACGCCAGCGCGTGATAATCGACCAGCGTCTGCATAAAGCGGCGAATGTCGTCTTCGATGTAGCGGTCGTCCAGCCGGATCACTTGCGCGGGTGAGAGCCACTCATCCACCGGCAGTTTGCTTTCGCTTTCGGTCATGGCGAACAGGAAAAACATATGGGGGTCATCAGCAAAGCGCACCGGGTATTCGCGGTAGCGGTTATACGGCAGGTCTTCCGGCGTGATACGCCCGCCGTTGGTCCAGGTCGCGCCCGCGATCAGTGCGGTGAAAAAAGCGTCCGCCTGCCCGCGCTGCCGGGATCGCAGCAGCGAATAATGCTCGGACTCGTCGATCAGCACGGCTAAGCCGCTGTAACCCAGCCGCGTCGCAATTTCGCTGAGGCCGGTCAGCATATACGTGTACATGCGCGAGGTTGCGCCGACCTTATACAGCCGCTGCAACTTTTTGATGGCTGGTTTGAGTTCTTTGGTGGGGTGAAGGTCGCCGCTCCACCAACCGGTAATATCGTCCCGCACGACTTGCGGATTCATCTCACGCAGCGCGGTCAGCCCCTGCGCCAGCGGGCAAATCTCCGGCACGGGCGAGAGGTCGATCATCTCGCGCAGGATAGCGGGCTGGTCAGCCACCGATCTGACCAGGTAGCCTAAGCCCTGCTCGTCCGGCAGGCCAGGATAGCGCAGCGACTTGACCAGCGACCGGTAGACTTCAAAGGGCTTGTTGGGCGGCGCTTCGAGCAGGTCCAGGCTGGCGACCGTCACCAGGAAGTTTTGCCGCAGCGCACGCCGGGCGGCCAGTTCGATGAAGTGGCTCTTGCCGAACCCGTAATCGCCGATGATGACCTGCACATCGCCGCCGCGTTCTTTGGTGCGGGCCAGGGCACGATTCAGGCTGACAGTTTCGGCTTCCAGGCCGATGGTCAGCGTCTCGACATCCTGCACCGGCACGATGCCAAAGCGCAGCGCTTCGAGCGTCTGCCGCGCGCGGAACTGGTCCGGTTCCAGGATAAGCGGGCGTGGCGGTGGGAGTTCGGGCAAGGCAGGAACACGCGGCTGCCATGTTTCGACCGATGCGCGTTCAAATTCGCGGGCGGGCAGCCGAAAACGCCGCCCGGACTCAAACTCGACTTCCCATTCGTGGCCGCCCATATACGTTTTGAGCAGGGTGCCGGGGCCTAGCTGGGGATGCTCAACGGGGCGTGTTTCGGTCATCGTCAGTACGGCCTCTGCTCATCATCGTCCAGCAGCGCCAGGCTGTCGCTCTGCCCGCGAATCGCGGCCTCAGCGTATGCCATGTTGATGACCTGCTCGCCCTCTTCTTTCTGCCGGTACCATTCCATCACAATGGTTTTGACGAACAGGCGGCGATGGCTGATCGCCAGGTAGGATTCGGTCGCGGCCTGCGCCAGAATCTGGATGTTTTGCGCTTGAATGTCGGCGTTCAGCTTGACATCATACGCGATCTCAAAAATCGCCAGCAGCCGCGAGCCGATCTCGACCAGGAGTTCGTGATCGGGCATATCCAGTTGATCAAGATTGATCTGCGCGCTGAACGGGTTGGCGCGCGAGAAATAGCCCGGCGTCAGCACGCGCTGCTGCAAAGCCGGGTACTTGGGCACAATATCGTGAATGAAGGCAGGCGGCACGGCGTACACGAACATCGCGCCCGGTAAATCTTCGCGGCAGCGGTCGATCACTTCGCGCAGGTTGTCGGTCGCCACTTTTTCCGACTTGCCGCCGACGCTCATCATGCGGTCGCCTTCGTCAAACAGCAGCACCAGCCCGG
>CAZMNL010000592.1:0-2595 GCA_964567525.1 uncultured Anaerolineaceae bacterium | reverse complement strand
GGCGTTTGAGCAGGTCGCGCGCCAGCAGCGCCAGCAGCCGGTCCGCCGCGACGTGGTGGCCGTGATCGTCGATCAGGCCGCAGCGGTCCGCGTCGCCGTCGAAGCCGATGCCGAAATCGGCCTTATGCTTTTTGACGGCGGCTTCGAGGTCTTTGGTCAGTTCGGGGTCTTCGGGGTTGGGCAGGTGGTTGGGGAAGGTGCCATCCGGCTCGCAGAACAGGCATATGACCTCAACGCCGAGCGCTTCGATCACGGGCGGGACATAAGCGCCGCTGAGTCCGTTCCCGGCGTCCACCACGACCTTGAGCTTGCGCGCGCCCATGTTGACTTTCGTCTGGACCGCGCGCATGTGCTTGTGAATCATGTCGGGGTCGCTGCGGCGTTCGCCCGCGCCGGTGGCGAAGTCGTCCGCCTGGATCAGCGCGAGCAGCGCTTGAATCTGCTCCCCGGCCAGCGCCAGCTTGCCGTAGGCCATCTTGATCCCGTTGTATTCGATGGTCAGGTGGCTGCCGGTGACCATGATGCCGCCCGCGTTCTCGTGCGAGGCGGCGGCGAAATACACGGTCGGGGTCAGCACGCCGCCGATGTCGGTGACGGGCAGGCCGGTGCTGGCGACACCTTCGATGATCGCGTCCTTGAGCGCGGGAGTCGTCAGCCGGTTGTCGCCGCCGACGAACACCTGCCTGATGCCGAGTTCGCGCTGCACATACGTGCCATACGCGCGCCCGACCAGCGCCGCGAACGCGGGCGTGAGCTGCACATTGTCACCGGTGGCGGTGCCGCGAATGTCGTATTTGCGGAATACTGCGGTGGGAACCTGCGCCATGAATGAAGTCCTCCTGATGATCTTGTGTGTGACCGGGCGCTGTGCGCGATGGTCTGGTCTGGTGCGACCTGCTATAGACGATGCGGTCAATTTTTACGTTTTGCTCATCCCCCTGCAAGGGGCAGGGACCGTAAACGGCCAGCCTCGTTTACGAGGCTTTTGATCTATAGCCCGGTGGCTTTAGCGCCGGGCTAATGGTGTTGTTGATACGCCGCGATCATACGTTCGATGCGGGCGTCGTCTTCGTGCGAAACCTGCATCCGGCGCTCGTCGGCCTGGAACCACGCCAGCGTGCGCTTGATGCCCTCATGGAACGGAATCTGGGCGACATAATCGGGCACAAGACGCTTGATTTTACTGTTATCGAAGACCACGCTCCACATTTTGTCACCCAGCAGGCCCGCGCCGGTATCGGGGTCAATGCTGGCGATGAATTCCGAGGGCATGTGGACCAGCACGGGTTCGACGCCCAGCGCCGCGCCGATCTGCGCGTAAATCTGGTTCCAGTTCAGCACGAAGTCCGAGGTAATATGCACGGCGTGCCCAATCGCCGCCGGGTGTCCCATCAGCCCGACAAAAGCGTGGGCGAAGTCTTCGGCGTGGGTCAGCGTCCACAGGGTTGTGCCGTCCCCATGCACCACGACCGGTTTACCTGCGATCATGCGCTGCGGGATCACGTAGCTGGCCCAGTTGCCCACCGCGACGGGAATAGCGGTGTCGTAGGTGTGCGACGGGCGTACAATCGTCATCGGGAAGCCGGTTTCCCGGTAGGCGCGCATCAGCCGTTCTTCGCACGCGATTTTATTCCGCGAATACTGCCAGTAGGGATTGGCGAGCGGCGTAGATTCGGTGATCAGGTAGTCGGTTGCGGGTTTCTGGTAGGCGGACGCGGAACTGATGAAGATGTACTGTCCGCATTTGCCGCCGAAAAGCGCCAGGTCACGCTCAATGTCCGGCTCGACAAACGCGATCCAGTTCACGATCACGTCGAACGACTGGCCGCGCAGCGCGTCCTGTACGGTCTGCGGCTGGGTGATATCCGCCGTGACCGTCTTCACGCCGTCGATCTGGACTTCGCGCTGCCCGCGATTGAGCAGCGTCAGGTCGATGCCGCGCGCGACCGCTAAGCGGCTGACCACTGTGCTGATATTGCCCGTGCCACCGATGAATAAGACTCTCATACCCTTGCCTTTGTGTTTGTAAGTCTATTGCAACATGTACGCCCATTATACCGTGCGCGAGGCGGTTTAACACATCCTGCGGCCCCCGCGTGCGCAACCTTATCATGTTAGCGGACTCTCGCGTGATGTCAATGTTGGGTCGGTGTGTTCCGGCGTAGCCCAGGGATGGATTCCAGAGTGGGGCAAAAAGATAATTCACCACAGAGGACACAGAGCGCACAGAGCAACAAAAGAAAAGAAGAGAGACATCGGGCAGGCGTGGCGGGCCGTTTGCACCTGCTTTTTTCTCAAAAAACCTTCTCTGAGTGCTCTGTGGCAAGTTTTTTCGCCCTGGATTCAAAATATGCCCGTAGCCCAGGCGGGGGATAGCACATCCGGCGAAAATCGGTATAGTTATAGGGACTATGGTTGCTCAGGAAAGCACGAGGACTGCATATTCCACGATGGATGATTCCATTACGATCAAGGGTATCAAGGACGGGCTGCTGGTCACGGTCAAGGACGAGGGCAAGTGGTCGGAGCAGGTCGGGCGGCTGGTCAAGCTGATCGAGGCGCAGGGCACGTTCTTCAACGGCGCGCAGGTGATGC
>CAZMNL010000591.1:1004-2604 GCA_964567525.1 uncultured Anaerolineaceae bacterium | reverse complement strand
CGGGACGTGGGTTGCGGGGTGGGGCGGCGTGGCGCTTTGGCCGCCGCGATCTCGTCTTCAAAGCGCGGCACGTCGTCGGTGATGTCGTAGGTAACGGGCGGTTCCGGCGGCGGGTAGGCGGCGGCGGCTTCGTGTTGGGCGGGCTGCGACTCTTCCGGCAGAAGGTCGTCCGGCGTTCCGGCAGCGTCAAACGGAGCCGCCGCAGGGATGCGTCGCCCGCGCTCGCCCATGCGCCGCAGCCGTTCCTGACGATCTTCGCGCTTGCGGATGGCGAGAATGCGTTCCAGTTCTTCGATGGTCAGGTCGTCAACGGGGCGTTTATCACGCATACCAGCACAAAACCCTCTACGATGTGATGTTTACGTTACCAGGGTGTCAAAAACGAAATCCGGTGATGAGTATAACACGGTTCGTGTTCGCTTAGTGTTTCTCCGCGACGGCAAAAATTTCACGCTCGAAAAACCAGCGGAACGGCACCAGGTTAAACAGCACGTAGCGTAGTGCCGCCAGCGGGACCGCTTCTTCGCGGCGCTGGGGCGGCGAATCCAGCCAGACACGGCCCCTGAACCCGGCATTGGCAAGCGTGCGCTGCAAGCCAAACAGCGATTGCTCGTTGACGTGTACGTCCTGGTTATGTGCCACCAGGAATTGGCGCGGGTCGGCGGGGTACTGGTCGCCCTGACCCATCATGCGCCGGAACGCGCGCACCACCGGGTAAGCGTAGCGGTCGTACCAGATGTTCGGCGCGGTGTGGATGATCAGCCGCCCGTCATCTTTCAGCACGCGCCGTGCTTCCAGCAGTGAGGCGTGCAGTTCCCAGGGGTGCAGGTGCTCGACAATATCGAACATCAGCACGCGGTCAAAGGCGCGGTCCGGGAACGGGTATTTTTTCGCTTCGGCCTGGACCAGCCCCATTCTGCCGGGCAGCGGTCCGCCATCGTCCCGTGTCAGGATGCCGCGCGACAGTTTGATCGCGGCGTGCGCGTAATCAAAGCCGTAGGCGTGCGCGCCCAGTTGGGCGCAGCGCCGCACGATTTCGCCGCGCCCGCAGGCCACATCCAGCACAGTCATGCCGGGTTCGACGGCGGCGAGTTCGAAGGCGGCTTTCAAGCGCCGCGAAAGGTTCTCGCCGTCGCTGGCGATGAAGTCTTCATAGCCTTCGCAGGCGGTCAGAAAATATTCTTCCGTGTAGCGGTCCGGCGAAACCGGTTCTGGTCGTTGTGGTGTCAAACGGTTTACCCTCAATGGTGCTGAAATGCAAAACTCCCCGCGATTATACAAAGCGCGGGGGGGAACTGCCACCGTTAAAGCACATCCAGCGCGGCGCTCAGGTCAACGGCCAGGTCGTCCACGTCTTCGATACCCACCGACAGCCGCAGCAGGTTCGGCAGCACGCCTTTTTCGACCAGTTCCGCTTCGCTGAACGACCCCGCCCACATCGCCGCCGGGTGTACGATGGTCGAATGGATGCCGCCGAGACTCGCCGCGCGCCCGATCAGTTTGAGCGCCGACATCACGCGGTCCGCCGCGTCAAACCCGCCGCGCACCTGCAAGCTGAGCATTCCCCCAAAGCCGCGCATCTGCGCCAGCGCCAGCGCGT
>CAZMNL010000591.1:0-994 GCA_964567525.1 uncultured Anaerolineaceae bacterium | reverse complement strand
CTGTGGGTGCGTCTCCAGGCCGGGATAATGCACCGCCTCAATGGCGGGGTGCGCATCCAGGAAACGCGCCAGCGCCAGCGCGTTTGCGTTCTGCTGCCTGACGCGCAGCACCAGCGTGCGTATGCCGCGCAGCAGCAGCCAGCTATCGAACCCGTTGATCGACACGCCCGTGACCAGCGAGGTACGCCAGATATCCTCGATCAGGCTGGCCTTACCCGCAATCGCCCCGGCGATCAGGTCGGAGTGCCCGCCGAGGTATTTGGTCGCGCTGTGGACCACGAGATCGATGCCGTGATCCAGCGGGCGCTGGTTGACCGGCGAGGCGAACGTATTATCGGCCATCGTGGGAATGCCGCGCGCCTGCGCAATCTGCGCGATGGCGCTGAGATCGGTCAGCTTCATCAGCGGGTTGGAGGGCGTCTCCACGATGATCAGTTTAGTTTCCGGGCGCAGCGCGGCCTCAAACGCGCCCGTGTCGGCCTGATCGACGAAGGTCGCCGTCACGCCAAAGCGCGGCAGCAGCCGTTCCAGCAGCGAAGTCGTCCCGGCGTAGAGGCTTTCCTGCGCCACGACGTGATCGCCGCTCTGCACCAGCGTCAGGACGGCGGTGGTGATCGCGCCCATGCCGGAGGCGGCTAATAACGCGGCTTCCGCACCTTCGAGATCGGCGATCACCTGCTCGGCCTGCGCGTGGTTGGGGTTGCCGTAGCGCGCGTAGAAGTACGGGTTGCGCGGCTCGGTGGCGACCTCGGCGAAGTCTTCCGCTGAGGCGGCGAAGAACGTCGCGGACTGGAAGATCGGCGGCGCGACGGACAGCGTCTCGCGGTGTACCTCGTCGCTGTGGATCGTGACGGTGGCGGGTTTGTGATTGGATGTGCTCATAAGGTTTGAATGCTCCTGCGAAAATAGCGTTAAGCGGTAAGCTTTAAGCCGTAAGCGAAAGGCTCAAGTATAGATCGGGTGCAAATGGTGATTTTAGCAGGACGCATTCGAC
>CAZMNL010000590.1:0-2606 GCA_964567525.1 uncultured Anaerolineaceae bacterium | reverse complement strand
AACTGCTGGCGCTGGAACAGGGCGCGCCGCGCGACGTGCTGCGCCGGTATCCCGCGCAGACCGCGCTGCTGCCGGTGAGCAGCGATAGCATTCTGCGTGATATTGATACCCCTGAAGCGTATCGCCGCGAACGCTTCCTTGCAGGGTTGACGTAAGTCCGCGCTGCCGGGTGTGGGCGCTTATGGTGCGCTCGCCCCGATAGGTGTGGGCGTAGGCGGTGGGGCGCTGGTGTGGATCGTAATTTCACACAGCGCTTTTTGCGTGTTGGTCTGGTCAAACACGCTGAGCCGGAAACGATACTCGCCTTCCGGGAAGTTGAACGGCAGAATTTCGCCCAAGGGGCCATTGACCACCGGCACAGTGTAATCGCCGCCAATGGGCGCGAACTGGCTGCCCGGCTGGGCGGGCTTGATTTCGAAGCGGTAGAAGGCGAAGTCGGCGATATTGGCCGTGCCGATGACGGTGGTTGCCTCAAAAATCAACTGGCCGTTACCAGGGACATGTAACCATGCCCTATCCTCAGGGCAGCCGACGATATCGGGTGCTTCGGGTAGAATCGTGCCGACCGGTGTCGCGGTGGGAACCGGCGTCGCAAAAATACCCGGTTCTTGTGCTGCGGGCGCACCGGCGTTGAGAGCAATCGGTTCGTTCGGGGCCGGTGTGCTGGTGACAAAGCGTTCCAGTGCGCGCTGCGGTGATATCTCTCCACTCAGGCGAATATCGCGGATTGTGGGGGCCATCACAAACGTGATGGCCCATACGCCGATGATTACCTCAATGAGCAGCCCGCCAAACGTGATCGCGCTGGCCTGCCGGACCTGGGCGTGTTCGCGTTCTAGCTTGAACTGTGCCATCGTCAGGTCACGCCGCGCGCGGCTTAAGCGGATCGCCACCCACAGCAGGCCCCCCATGCTGAGGATGTACAGCCCGAATGAAATCTGCTCAATGAAGAAAACGAATTCGGTCATACCGTCTCCGGTGGATTCTCAACCTGTTCGGGATCATACGGCGGCATCTGGCGCAGTACGCCCCGGATAATCTTTGCCAGTTTGGGCACGACCTGCCGCCCCAGTCTCAGCACATCCTCATGGCTGACTTCTTCGACCACCTCGGTATTGTCAATCGAGAGGTTGGTGATGGTCGAAATACCGAGTACACGCATCCCGGTATGGTAAGCGACCAGCGCTTCCTGCGCGGTGGACATGCCAACCGCGTCACCGCCCCAGATGCGCAGCATCCGCACTTCGGCGGGGGTTTCGAAGGTCGGGCCGGAAAGCGACACGTAGATGCCCTCGCGCAGCTTGATATCCTCGGCAGCGGCGACCTGCTGCGCCAGTTTGCGCAGTTCCGGGTTATAGGTGCGGGTGTGGATTGAGAAGCGTGGCCCGAAGCTGTCCAGATTGGGGCCGCGCAGTGGGTGATTGCCCGCCAGCCCCGGCACGAAGATATGATCTTCGATGACCATCAAGTCACCGGCATCATAGTCAGCGTTCAGGCCCCCGGCGGCGTTGGTGAGGATCAGGGTGTTAATGCCCAGCAGCCGCATCACGCGCACCGGCAGTGTGACCTGCGCCATGCTGTAGCCTTCGTAGAAGTGGATGCGGCCTTGCAACACCATTACATCCTGGCCTTCCAGTTCACCGATCACGATGCGCCCGGCATGGCCCATCACGGTCGAGTGCGGCCAGTGGGGAATATCGCGGAATTCGATCACATCCGCGTTTTGGATTTCCTCCACCAGCGGCCCCAGGCCGGACCCCAGAATCAGCCCGATCTTTGGCTGGCGCTGGCTCCGGCTGCGGATGGCGTCGGCGGCTTCCTGGTAATGTGTTTCGGGGATATGGTTTTCGACATTCATCAGGTCATAAACTCCAAACATAGTGGCAAAAGCTATTTGCAAGCTCGTCTATTGTAACATTGGATTCCGGGGCTGTGCATGGGTAGTTTGACGCGCACACGATCCGTTAGTCTGTCGCTAAGTATTAGTATAAGATACTGGGATGATGGAGAAATTTTTATGTGTTTTTCAGGTCTTCTGGCAGATAATAGTTGTATCCCTAAGATTAGCGGATATACTGGGATTATACACATGGTCGCGAATGGAAAGCGAGATAGGGTAACGTGGAGGACCAGATGAGGGTCGAAAAAGCAATGGCCCGCTATTTGCACGTTTATCAGGCGCTCTACCAGCGCACTCCCAAAGAGCTGCGCGACCTGGGCAGCGATTGGGTGTTGGTCAATGGTGCGCGCATGAGCGTTGACGAGTTAGAGAATCTCGCGGAAGAGCTAAACCGCGAATACCAGCAGGTGCTCGCCAACAAGCGCAGCATTGTAAAGCGTTTGCTCACCTGGTTTAAGACGTAGCAGCCGCATCCCCTTGTTGATTCTGCTTGCGGCGGCATGATATGTGCGGTCCTACAGGCGGCGTATATGCGTGTTTGATGTTGGACTGCCGCCTGCGCTGACCTCCCTCTGAGTCACACGATCAACATCGCATCCCCAAAGCTATAAAACCGGTACTGTTCGCGGATCGCTTCCTGGTAGGCGTGCATGATCGCATCGCGCCCGGCAAACGCGCTGACCAGCATCAGCAGCGTGGAGCGCGG
>CAZMNL010000589.1:0-2607 GCA_964567525.1 uncultured Anaerolineaceae bacterium | reverse complement strand
CCGCCCGAACCTTCCGACGGAGAGAAAATGGCGGAGGCATCCGAGGAGGCCGACGAACCGGAGGCACCCGAAGAGCCCGCGGACGAACCCGGGGCCACCGACGAATCCGAAGCGAAAGCCGAGGGCGAAAACGAGGAACCGAAGGAGGCCGGGGACGCCGATTCCGACACCGAGACCGCCGCGTCGGAGTCCGACGACAAGCCGCTGATCGGCGCGGACAGCGCATTCTCGCCCCCATCGCGCGTGATGCCCATCAGCGACAGGTCCCAGTTCGGCGTGTGCAGCACCCGCCGGTAGCCGTCCGCAATCTCGGCGCGGATCATGCTGTGCTGGTAAACCGCGCTGAACAACAGCTCGTCGAATCTCGGCGCGATGATCTGGCGTATGAGCAGCCGCCCCCATTGGCGCGCCAGGGGCAAATCGAGCAGTTCGACCGGCACGGGCAAAAAACCGCCCCCACTGCCCTGATGTTCCAGGATCGCCGCGCTGACCAGTACCAGCCGCTCGACGCGCGCGGGATAGGATAATGCCAGGTGCGCCGCCACGTTCCCGCCCATCGAATGCCCGATAACGGTCGCGCGTTCGATGCCGAGCGCGTCCATCAGACCAAGCACGCGCGCGGCCTGGGCCGGGTGGCTGTAGTCATAATCCCACTGTTTGCCGCTCAACCCAAAACCGAGCAGGTCAACAGCATATACCTCATAACCCGCCGCTGCCAGCACAGGCGCAGTATCGATCCACGTGATCGTAGAACCGCCAAACCCATGTATCAGGATCACGGTTTCACCACCACCGCCGGGGTAATACGTGTAGTACAGGCTTTCACCGTCTACCTGCACAAACGCGCCGTTCGGATCGGCCAGTTCAGCAGGGTGCAGCGTTTCCGGCCCACCCAACGGCACGATATACGGCAGCAGCGCCAGGCCGGTCAATACGAGTATCGCCGCAGCAAATAGTCCCAGTGATCTGATCATATCGCCATCCTCAACCGGACTAGTGAGAGTACACTCAAGCTTGTACAATTGAACTATCGCACCGTTTACCCTCGAAAGGGGCTAAACCATGTCTCAAGCCGATATACCACGCGATATCCGCCCATCGGAGATTGTGGGACTCTGGTATCCGGACAATCCGCAGCAGCTTACCCACAGCATCGAAAACTACATCTCACAAGCGGTAGTGCCAGAGATCAACGGGCGCTTGGTCGCGATCCTCGCGCCCCACGCCGGACACAAGCACTCCGGACCGATTGCGGGCTATGCATTTCGTGCGCTGCAAGCACAGGCGCTTGATATTGAGATTATCGCGCTAATTGGCCCATCGCACTACCACTATAACGCGCCAATCCTGACCAGCGCGCATGATGCCTATGAAACGCCGCTGGGCCAGGTTCCTGTCGCGCATGACCTGATCGATGAACTCAGCCGCAACCTGCCGATCACGTCCGTGCGGGAGGACCCGGAACACGCCATCGAGATTGAGCTACCCTTTTTACAGCACATTCTGCCGGATTTCCGGCTGCTACCGCTGGTACTCATGGATCAATCGTGGGAAATGGCCCAGCGCCTCGGCGCGGCGTTGGCCGCACTGCTGCGTGACCACAAAAGCATGTTAATCGCCAGTTCCGATCTGTCGCACCACCACCCGCAAACCACAGCCAACGCGCTCGACCAGCGCGTGCTGGATGCCGTCAATGCGTTTGACCCCGCTGCCGTGATCGCCGCCGAAGCAAACCGACGCAAGATCGCCTGTGGCCACGGGGCACTCGCCGCTGTGATGATCGCCGCCCGCGCCCTCGGTGCGGATACGGCCCAGGTGATTCACTATGCAACCTCCGGCGATACAGCTCCTGCATTCGACCCGCATCGCTATGCGAGCGTCGTCGGTTACAGCGCCGCCGTGTTTTACGAGGCGGATGCCGACTGAGGCTACGCCAAGAAAATAATTACCCCATCCCCCACAACCCCTTCCCTCAGGAAAGGGGAGCAAAGGCCAGCTTATTTGGGTGATTTATTTCCTGGATCAGCCTGAGCACAATTTGTCTTTACCTACCTACTGGAGCCGGTCATGTTCGTTGAAGTTGCTGTCAACCGCCCGATTCGCAATACGTTTCATTACCACATCCCGCCAGAACTGGCCGGGCGGTTGGCTCCCGGCCACCTGGTCAAGATCGGGTTCGGGACGGCACATACCACCGGAGTCGTGATGGCGCTGCACGACAAAAGCCCCATCGCGCAAACCAAACCGGTGATCGAACGGCTGGACCCGAACCCGGTACTCACCGAGTCGCAGTTGGCGCTGGCACGGTGGCTGGCGGATAATACGCTCGCCCCCATTGGGTTGTGCGTGTGGCTGATGCTGCCACCGGGACTCGCCAAGCGCGGGGACTTTGAGTATGTGCTGGCGGATGAAGACGCCGA
Organism: uncultured Anaerolineaceae bacterium; assembly: GCA_964567525.1. Classification (GTDB taxonomy): domain Bacteria; phylum Chloroflexota; class Anaerolineae; order Aggregatilineales; family Aggregatilineaceae; genus CAYRNY01. The sequence continues at coordinate 187 of CAZMNL010000589.1, read as the reverse complement.
AGGCGGCTCGCGCGCACAAAACCGCCTGATCAGCCTGCTGCGGCGGCGCGGCCCGCTGCGCGGACGGCAAATTGACAGCGCCCTACCCCGCACCAACTGGAAACAGTCCGCAGCGGCCCTGATCAAACGCGATATCATGCGCAAGGACCCGATCCTCGAACAACCCGATGTCAAGCCGAAGACCGTC
>CAZMNL010000588.1:0-2608 GCA_964567525.1 uncultured Anaerolineaceae bacterium | reverse complement strand
CCAAACGGCCTCACCCCCCTCGGTCCCCCCTCTCCAGCCGAGCTAGAGAGGGGGGAAGACGGTCGCCTAAGCGAGTCTGACTCCCCCTTTCTCCATCTTGGATGGGGAAAGGGGGCTGGGGGGATAGGGGCCGGTTGGCGAACTCCATTGTAACCAGATTATTTTGTTAAACGGCATTGTCCGGTGCCACCGCAGACAGTCGCCTTTTGCCTTTTGCCTTTTGCTAACAGCTTAAAGCTAATCGCTAAAAGCTCATATGCAAAAGCGCCCCCTCCGGCAGGAATACATCCCGCCAGAGAGGGCCAGGACAGGGGGTTAAGCTTCAGTACGCGGCCAACGCATGAGAGCTTCCCTACAACACGGGCGGCGGGTCCGGCGGACCGGCTAGCGCACGCCCAGCAGTAATTCGATGGTCAGTTGGTCAAGCTGTTCGTACATCAGGTCGCGCTTGCCCAGGGTCACGCGGTCGAAGGCGGTTTCCTTCAGACGCCTGGCCTTGTCTGCGCTGTACCCGCCGCCGAGCCAGTCCAGCCCGCCGTCGTTGACGTTGATCGCCGCCAGCAGACCCTGAATTTCGGCATCCTGGTTGAACTGCGCGGCTTTCTCTTTCAGGATCAGGTAGGTACGCATACAGCCGCGCGCGAACGCCTTGACGCCTTCCGGCCCTTCGGTGCGGTAGGCGTGCGCGTCGAAGTGCCGCGAGCCGTCATAACCCACGTCTTCCAGGAACTTGACCAGGAAGAAGTTCTGTTTGATCATCTCCGCGCCGAAGCGGAAATCCTGGTCATAGCGCCCGAAAAGCTGGTCGTTCAGGTCGATGTGGAACAGTTTCCCGGCGTCCCATGCCTGCGCGACGGCGTGGTAGAAGTTCAGGCCCGCCATGTGCTCGTGCGCCACTTCGGGATTGACGCCGACCATTTCCGGGTGATCCAGCGTGGCGATGAAACCGAGCATTGCGCCGGTGGTCGGAAGGTAGATGTTGCTGCGCGGCTCGTTGGGCTTGGCTTCCAGCGCGAATTTGAGGTCGTAGCCCTGGTCAAGTGCGTACTCACACAGGAAGTTGAGCGCCTCGCGGAAGCGTTTCCCGGCTTCTACTGCATCTTTGCTGGCGTCGGTTTCCGTGCCTTCGCGCCCGCCCCAGAAGACGTAGACTCTTGCGCCCAGGTCAACGCCCAGGTCAATCGAATTCATCGTCTTTTGCAGCGCGTAGGCACGCACCTGCGCATCGTTGGACGTGAACGCGCCGTCCTTGAACGCCGGGTCGGTGAACAGGTTGGTGGTCGCCATCGGCACGACCAGCCCGGTATCGTTCAGCGCGCGTTTGAAGTCCGCGACGATCTTAGCGCGTTCGGCGGGCGTCGCGTCAATCGGGACGAGATCGTTATCGTGGAGATTCACGCCATACGCGCCGACTTCCGCCAGCAGGTGCACGATCTCGACCGGGGACAGCGGCTCGCGCGTGGGTTCGCCGAACGGGTCGCGCCCGATCTGGCCGACGGTCCACAGGCCAAAGGTAAATTTGTGTTCGGGTTTGGGGTCGTAAGCACTCATCAAACAAACTCCTTGTAAAGCAATTAGCCGTTAGCAATCAGCGAAAAACAATGCCCCCCTCTCTGGGGTGCTCGCAGGAGCGGGTTTCCGCGAACCTTCGGTTCGTCCCCGCCCATGAGGGGGAAGAGGCGCATACCAACTGCCCCATGCCTGTCAAGTTAAGGGGCGGAGTGTGCGAACGGGTTTTGTCACCGCGCCTCGCCCGACGGTGAATCCGTCGGGCTATAGGTCTGCTGGACCGCAAAGCGGCCCGCTGATCACATGTGTAGCCCCGTTCACGGGGTGGCCGACATATAGCCCGGCGATTTGATCGCCGGGCGAAAGGCGACCACTGCGCTTATCTTGACAGCTATGGGAGGCTCGTACCAACTCCCCCTAACCCCCACAGCCCAGGTCACGGAATGCGGCGGGTTCCGTCAATACTTGCTGGCACACGGTCGCAAGACCGCCAATCGTGCAGGCATCCGCGCCGTGCTGGGCTTGCATAATCGTCGCCCCACCTGCGTGCCAGCGCAGCGCCCGCCCTTGCACCTCGTCCTCGATCACGGGCAGCAGCAGGTCACTCGCCACGCTGATCGGCCCGCCGAGCAGCACAAGATCGGGATTCAGCGCGTTGACCAGTGAGGCGATGCCGATACCGAGATGGCGTCCAATGTGCGCCAGGGCCGCGCCAGCGATATCGTCCCCGGCGCGGGCGGCGCTGACCACCAGGCCCAACGTCAGCCGGTCGAGATCGCCGTTTATCTGCGCGGTGATCTGGCTGGTCCCGCCACCCTCAATCGCGCGGCGCACGTGCCGGAACAGCGCTGACTGGCTGACCTGCGTTTCCCAACAGCCGCGATTGCCACAGTTGCAGCGCTCGCCGTCCGGGTCCATCGTCATGTGCCCGAATTCGCTGGCAAACCCGGTTTTGCCCTGCGCGATCCGCCCGCCGCGCACGACCGCGCCGCCTAACCCGATCCCGGCGCTGAGGTACAGCACCTCGTCGTAGCCCCGCGCCGCCCCGTAGAAGTATTCGCCCAGTGCGGCGAGATTGGCCTCGTTTTCGACAAATACG
>CAZMNL010000587.1:0-2620 GCA_964567525.1 uncultured Anaerolineaceae bacterium | reverse complement strand
AAAGTAAGCTAAATCTGCCCATGCACAAACATCATCATGCGCTATAATTTTGACAAACCGGGCCAACGACAGCGCCTTCGCACGGCAGGCCAGCATATACCCGGTACAACAGTGCGGCCAAAATAGACTCACGATAAACAACAACGTGTGTTACAATGAAGACGCGATGCAATGCCAACGTTTAACAGGAGCACATGGTCATGGGGAACAATCCCACTTCAGCCGCAGAAAATCCCGAAGCGATGCCCAAGAAAATCCAGGAAGGGCAAGAGTTCATCGCGCAGGTTCACCAAAAAATGAGTAAGCTGGTGCAGGAATTCGCCAGCGGCGAAATCAACCGCACTCAGTTTCACCATCTGTATGATCGCTACCAGCGCCAGATCATGACCGTTGCGCAGCTCATCGCGGAAACAAACCCGGACACCTGGCAGAATGCCGTACAGGAAACCGAAGACACCATCCTGATCAAAAAACGTCTGACGGCTAAAGCTGTAGGCATGAGCGTGTACTACAATAAAAGCGGTATGCCTATCGAAACGCTGGGCGAATTCGCCATCGAACCGGATTTGATCGTGCCCATGCTCAGCAGCTACCGTTCCGCCGCCGTGGAAATCTTCCGGGCCGGGATGCGCAGCACGGAAATGGAAAATGGGCAGTGGTTATGCTTTGTGCCGGGCAGTTATACGACGCTTATCGCGCTGTTCTCGCTGGAACCGTCCGAAAACCAGCTTGAAATGGTCGAACGCATGCACCAGGATTTTGAGAACGCCAACAAAGCCGCTCTGGAAAGCGGCCCCGTCGATCCCAGCCAACTGGCGTTTCCATTTTATTCGTTTGTGCAGCGTCGCGCCAAGCCCGAACCGAAAAATAACCATCATTCGGGCTGACCGGCTTCCAGAGTGCGCAGACCGGGCACATCATGCAGCACGATCTGTAAGCCGCGCAGCGTGATCAAGCCCTGGTCCTGAAGCAGTTTTAACGCATTGCTGGTTGTCACACGGGGGCAGCCTAACATACCCGCCAGTTCACCCTGTGTAAGCCGGATCGGGAGATGGATATCATCACCTTCAGCATACCCATAGCGATCCCCCAAATCTACCAGCAAGCGTGCCATACGCTGCTCAACGGGGGCCGTATCACTCTCGTCTTCGGTCCGCTGCATCACAAATCGCAGCCGCCGTGTGAGCAGTACCACCAGGTTAATCGCCACCGAGGGATGCTGTTCCAGGTACATAAAGAAATCCGCGCGCGATAGAATGTATAATTCACTGCGCTCTAACGCCACTGCCCCGGCGGAACGTGGTAGGCCATCCAACAAGCCAAATTCTCCAAACGCCTGCCCCGGCCCAAACTGGGCCACAGTCTGCCGATGCCCTTCGGGATCATCCACCACGATGCTTACACGACCGGATTTAACCAGAAACAGGCTGCTGCCCAGGCTGTTCTGCGCGAAAATTTCCTCATCTTCCCGGTAGCGGCGCGTGATCAACACGCTCGCCAACGGCTCTAACTCTGCGCGGGAAAGATTGGCAAACAATGAAACGTTATGCAAAAAATGCACTCCGGACATGGCGCTCTCCCTTGCTGCACTTTTGATACGGATGCTATGCTCTCAGCATAGCACACTTCGCAGGATCGCATTCCAATCACGGGATTGTGGCCGGTTTAGGTTGCAGGGCGAGCCATTCCTCCAGCGTGACCAGAAATGCGGGATGCAGTTCCGGTAAGATCAGGTGTGCGGGGTTGGTGAACATCGTCGCCATCCAGCGATCCAGTGTCACCCAGTCGCTGAAATCCGCGTTCCAGAAGCGGCCCGGTGGCCCGAAGCGCACCTCGACATGCAAATGAAATTCCTGGGAATACCCGGTCGTGCCCACAACCCCTAACACATCATCCGGCGTGACATAATCCCCCAGGCTGGTGAAGTCCCGCGCCAGATGTGCGTAAAGCACGTAGATTGATACATCGGACGACAGCGGCGTTTCGACCAGCACCACCCCGCCCCACCCGAAGTTATAGCGCGGCCATTTGTACGGCACACGTCCCTGCGCATCGCCATCGACAAAGCACATATAACACGTGGACCGGGTCGTGACGTATCCAGGCCCGATGGGGCGGAAATATGTTTCGCGTCCATTCAAATAATCATCCGGGTTGGCGTAATCTATCCCATAATGCGGTCCCTCGTGCAGCGGGTCGAGATACAGGCCGCCTTCCGGGATGATAAACTTATCCATGGGGCGGTGCGCAAAAGCAGCCAGGGGATCGTCCTCCGTGCCGACCAGAAACCGCCCGGCTGCCGGGTTCGGGATTCCGGCGTATCCGCGCGCAGCAGGGATAGGAGGCTGCGTAACAGCGGGCGGCCATTCCTCCAGGGGGTCGCACCATGCCAACGGCCCGGCGACAACCGTTGAGACACAGTCATCGCGTATCACAGGCTGGGCGGGCGCGTCCGCCCACGCGATGTGCATGGACAGCGCTAACCCAACGAGACATCCAACAAGTGTGGCAAGGAAAACAGCTCGACCCAATGACATACTCCCTTGAAAATAGCGATAAGCGGTAAGCTTTTAGCCGTTAGCGAAAGGCAGAAAGCGACCGTAGGCCGTGTCATCTCACA
>CAZMNL010000586.1:0-2621 GCA_964567525.1 uncultured Anaerolineaceae bacterium | reverse complement strand
TTGATGCAGCGCAGCAGCGTGCTTTTGCCGGACCCCGACGGGCCGACCACGACCACCACTTCGCCGATATCGATATCCAGGCTGACGCCGCGCAGCGCGTGGACCGTGCCTTGCAGCGTGTGGAAGGTCTTATGCACGTCTTTGATCTGAATGATGGGTTCTGAGTTTGCGTTCATATAAACTTTGTCCTTAACTCGCCTTAACCGGGCAGCCGCGAGCGCCGCTCAATAATGCGGACCATCATCGAGAGGAACAGCGTCATCAGCAGGTACAGCACGGCGACCGTGTTGTACCCTTCGAAGGCGCGGAAGGTGCGCGAAACGTACAGGCGGCCCAGTTGCAGCAGGTCCGGCAGCGCCAGCACGGAGATCAGCGCCGAGTCCTTGAGCATGGCGATAAAGTCGTTGCCCAGCGGCGGCAGGACCACGCGCACCGCCTGCGGCAGAATGACGTAACGCATGGCCTGCGGGTAGCTCATGCCCAGGCTGCGCGCGGCTTCCATCTGGCCCCGGCTGATGCTCTGGATACCGGCGCGGAAGATTTCCGCAATAAACGCGCCGTACCCGAACGCCAGCCCCATGATCGCTTCCTGTTCGTCGTTGAGGAACAGCTTGGGGCGTATCTGGAAGTCCGGCAGCGAGTCGCCGAACCACTGCAAGTCAAACAGCAGCACCCCGTTTCGCAGTTCGGGACTGATCACGAACCCGGCATAGAGCAGGATCACCAGCAGCGGGATACCGCGCACGACCTCGACATACAGCGTCGAAACCGACGTGAAGATCGTTTGCAGCACCTTCGATCCCAGCGTCATGGCGTTGGTCTGCACGCGCATGATGCCGAAGACCAGGCCGATTGCCAACGCCAGCGCATACGCCTGGAAGGTTACTTTGAGCGTCAGGAAAATACCGGCATCGCAGCCGCGCAGGTTGTTCAACGCGCAGGTTCCCGGCTGCATCCGGCGTTCTTCGAGCACGTGATCGCGTGCAATCGTCACGAACTCGGCTTCGGTGGTCACGACCGTGATCCTGTCGCCGGTTTCCTCGGACACGCGCCCGGTGATCGTGTCATTAACCAGCTTCACCTGGATATCGCAGCCCCGCGAGCAAACCAGGTCGGCGACATTGACCACGCTTGCACCGGGGTTGTCTTCCAGCCAACCGGTGATATCGGTGTGTTGCGGGCCGGGGGCGATGTAGATCATGCCGTCGATCTCGCCCGCATCGGTCGCGGCGAGCAGGGCCTCGGCTCCGTCGAACGGCACGAGTTCGACCGCGACCTCGCCATCGGAATAGATCAGCGGCAGTGTAACTTCGTCCTCGTCGTCGATCCCGTCCAGGTAGCCCTGGACGCTGGGAGCCTGGTAGTAGCCGATGCGCACCGAGTCGCCATCGGTGATGGCGCGTTCCGCTGCGCCGGTATTGACCGCGCGCGTCAGCGTGGCGACGACAAAGTATTCCACGTCCACCAGCCGGATTTCGCGCGAGTCGCCTTCATGCAGGTCAACGCTCATGTTGGTGTTGCTGAGCGTTCTCAGCCTGCCGGAGAGCAGCGCACCCGCGCGTTCGATGGTGACGATATCGCCCGGTATACAGTTCGGCCCGGCGTCCGGTCCGCACGTCACGGTGTCGATCACGGTGCGATCCATGATGAGCGCAGCATCGAAGGTTTCTTTTTGCTCGTCCACCGTGCGGATACGCATCCGGTCACTGTTAATATCGGTCACAGTGCCGGTGACGGTGCGCGACTCCATGTAGGTCACGCTGACGCGCGCCCGGCCCTCAACCTCGCTGCGTTCTTCGCTGAGGATATCATCTTTAGGGATGGTCAGCAGCCCGTCGTCGGTTTCGATGGTCAGACGCGCGGCGGTTTCGCTCAGCACGAACCCGGCTCGCTGGACGCGCGCCGATCCTTCCTGGCGCAGCAGTTGGTTGATCACGGTCGAGACGGAGTCGGTGGTTTCGCCTTGGAAGTCGCCTACCACCTCGATCTCGGTCCCGACGATCAGCACGGCGTTGTACAGGTTATCGGTTGATATCTGCGGATCGTCGGTGAGGAAACGGATCACGTCGCGGTAAGCCACCGATGTCAGCATCGAATACAGCACGGCCACGGCCACGATCCCCAGAATGATCGCCCACCAGGGCAGGGTCGCCGCCCAGTTGATAAACCGTTCGTAAGGGCCGCCCCGGTCGATGACCGGCCCATCCGAGTCGGCGGGTGGGGGCAGGCTGGCGGCGTTTTGTTGTTCGGTGCGCGTCCGTTCGTCTGGCATGGGCTTCTCTCTCAAATGCTACGACACAGTACAAAAAACTATCTCGCCTGAACCGGCGCTCGTAAAAGTCTTTTGGGGCGGCGAGGATGCGCCGCGTGCGTGCCGATATCAACAGCGGTCCCCCGCAGGGGACCGCTAAGAGGGGAGCCGGGGTTACGGCCCCCCAAGTGTGCATATGCTTACTCAGCGGGCAGGAACATCGCGTCCGGTTCCACGCCGAACCATTCGAGATACAGTTCGAGATAGGTGCCGTCGGCGATCAGGTCAGCGAGCGCCGCGTTCACCGCATCGAGCAGTTCCGGCAGGTCCGGCTGGACCGCGATGCCGTAGTATTCCTCGCTCAGCGGCT
>CAZMNL010000585.1:0-2627 GCA_964567525.1 uncultured Anaerolineaceae bacterium | reverse complement strand
GCCGGTAGACGATCACGGTGGCGATCATCATGCCGGTGAGGAAGCCGAGCCGCAGCGCGCCGGACGTGTGCCCGTCGAGATCGTCGGTGCTCATGCGCGCGGTGGTGTAGCTGTAAGCCAGCAGCAGCACGCCGAAGAAAATCAGCTTCAGCGGGATATCGGCGGTGTTGCTATAGCGCGAGAACAACAGCCCGATTGCGCCGAGCAGCATCAGGCCCGGCGCAAAGGTCCAGGCGTAGCCCAGCGCGTGCCGGTTGAAGTCGTTCGTCTCAGCGAGATCGTACCAGCGCAGCGCCGTGATCGCGTAGGCCGCCGCTATTCCCAGCGCCAGCAAGCCGATCCTGCGCCACGTGCGGCGGTCGGTGGTTTCGCGGTCGGCGACCAGCAGCGCCCCACCCATGAAAATGATCACCAGCACATTGACGGCGCGTTCCAGCGGCGGCAGGATCGCTTCGTCGGGCGAGTCGGTGATCAGGGCCACGATGCCGCCGACGCCCATCGCCAGCCACGCGAACAGCGTCGCGGCCAGCAGCACGGTATAACGCCCGGCGGCGGCTTCTTCGTCGCCGCGCAGCCGTTGGCCCAGCGCCATGAACAGCATGGCCTGGCTGATGGCGATCACGGCCAGGAAGTAGATCAGTTCGCCGGTCGGCTCAACGAACAGGTTCAGAAATTCAGGCGCGGAGTCCATAGCACACTGTCCCCATTTTTCATCCCGCAGAACATCCCAAAACGCATGTACGTGTAGTATAGCACGGCTGTGCGGTTTGTGCGTGCTGGATCACGGGCGGTCGGCGTGCGCTGCGGTCAGCGAACGGTGAGGGAACCGTTGGCGCGCGGTTGGGGGGGGGGTGAGTTGCCCATGCCGCCGCGCTAGATGCAAAGCGGGTAAGCCCACTAAAGGGGCTGCAAGAGCAGCAACCGGCGCGCGGCGAACCCCTTCAGTGGGTTTCAGGCGATCAGTCATGCAATGACTGACTCCAGCCCATAGGCTTGAGCCATCGGCGAGCTTACAGCTTATCGCTATTTTCAGACGACCTCTAAATCACCTCAAACGGCGCGTTGATTTTGGCGCACAGGCTTTCGGCCTCGGCGCGCGTCAGCACGCGGTAGGCCGGGTGATAAACGTCTGCGTACTGCGGGGAATGGTGCATCGCGGGCCACTGCTCCGCCGCGCGCGTCTGACCGAATAACTGCACTTCGCGCAGATTGAAACGCTCCGCCCATACGCCGCGCTGCGCGCAGCGCGCCTCGAAGACCGCCCACCATGCCGCGATTGGCCCCGGCGTGACCTGCTGCGCCGAGCGCACAAACGCATCCAGCAGGGTCCGCACCGACTCCTGGTACGCGAGATACGGGCGCAGGTGCAGGCGCACCACCTCCCCCTCAGGATGGATCGACTCGACTAAGGGCCGCATCCGGTCCGGCTGCACCTGCGCGCATTCGTGTTCCAGCCACTCGCGCGCATTGCGCCGGTTGGCGATCAGGTGGCCGGGACCAAACGCGCCCTGGTGCAGCAGCTTATACACGTCCAGGATGCCGGATTCCGGGTAGCGCGCCAGGTGCGCTGCCATCAAAGCCAGGATGCTATCTTCGCTCATGGTATATGTCCCTTTCCATCACAGCACACCGCGCTTGCGGGCCGTTTCCAGCAGGCCCAGCCGCGCCACCATGATCGCGCGCCCCGGCCAATCGTCGCGTTGCAGGCCGTAGTACACCGCGTCTTGATAGTCCCCGAACAGGTGCCATGCCCGGCGGCAAACGGCCTCACGCACAAACCCGCATTTCTCGACCTGCCGCTGCGCGCGGGCGTTGTTCCCCGCCGTCACCAGCCACAGCCGCCGCAGGTCCAGCCACCCGAACGCATACTCGCAGATCAGCAGCATCGCGTCGGAGCCGTAGCCCCCGCCCCAGTATGCCGGGTCGCCGATCCCCGCGCCGACCTCGGCGGTACGGTGCAGCGGGTCGATGTGCAGCAGCGAGAACCAGCCCACCGGCTCGCCCACAATCGCGCCGGGGACCTTCGCCACCATGCCGAAGCGGATCACGCTCTGGCGCTGCGCGGGGGGAAGCGTGGCGATCTGCTGCTGCCAGCGTTCGTGTCCGGCGCGCGAGATCAGACCGTCGAGCAGCAGCCAGTCGCGCATCGGGCCGTTACGCCACTCGCGGAAGCGGTCCTCGAACAACGCCGCGAATGGCACGAGATCGAGCATCAGCCCGGTTAGAATCATGCCGCGCTACTCTCCGGTGAAACCCCGCGCGCTCGCTTTCTCGCGCAGGCCGAGCCGCTCAACCATCACGGCATAGCCGGGCCATTCGTCCTGCATCAGCCCGTAAAACACAAAATCGCTGTACTGTCCGTCCCGGTATTCGATATCGCGGCGGCGGCCTTCCAGCGTCCAACCGCATTTCTCGACCTGGCGCTGGGCGCGCTGGTTGCGCCCGGAGGTCAGCAGCCACAGCCGGTGCAGGTCCAGCCACTTGAACGCATATTCGCAGATCAGCAGCATCGCGTCGGAGCCAAAGCCCCCGCCCCAGTACGCCGGATCGCCGATCCCCGCGCCCACTTCCGCGTGACGGCAGTGATAGTTGATATCGTCCAGCGCGAAATTACCAATCAGCACGCC
>CAZMNL010000584.1:0-2627 GCA_964567525.1 uncultured Anaerolineaceae bacterium | reverse complement strand
GATTTTCAGTGAAACAGTCATCGATTATGGCTCAAACGTAAAATAGCCACACCCGGAAAAAAGACGGGCGCGCTCATCGCTGAACGCGCCCGCTTCGCTGGGGAGTCGGTCTGTGTTAGCCGTTCGACGCTAAGAATTCGGTGGCCCGTGCGACACTGTCTTCCGGGCTGACCTTCAATTGCGCATCAACGACGGTGCCTTCTTCGTCGATGATCCAGTGTGAGCGAATCACGCCCATGTAGGTCTTGCCGTAGTTCTTCTTCTCGCCCCACACGCCCCAGGCTTCCAGCACGGCGTGATCGGGATCGGCAAGCAGATCATACGGCAGGTTTTCGTCATCTTTCCATTTGCGCAGCGCGGCGGGCTGGTCCGGGCTGATGCCCAGCACCACCGCGTTTCCGGCTTCAATGCGCGGGAGTTGGTCGCGGAAGCCGCACGCTTGCTTGGTGCAGCCGGAAGTCGCCGCCTTCGGATAGGCAAACAACACGACTTTCTTACCGCGAAAATCACTCAGCTTGACGGGGTGGCCGTCCTGGTTCAGCAGTTCGAAATCAGGTGCTTTTTCACCTACGGCTGGCATGTGTTCTCGCCTCCAGAGTGGGTTAACGTGTGATGCTTCCAGGGAGTCATTATCCCACGCCAGAATGTAGCACAATCCCGCGCGCCTAGCCCAAAGCGCAGCGGGATACGGACGCTAGCGGCGAATGATCCGCAGCAGCACCAGCACCACCAGCGAACCCACAAACGCGGCGATGATGTCACCGAGCGTGATTTCCAGCGTCTCGCCGATGGTGATATCCAACGCATCGAAAATGAAACCGCCTACCACCGCGCCAACCAGCCCCAGGATGATATTCCCCCAGGCTCCGAATCCGCGCCGGTCCCCAGCGACCAGCCATCCCGCCAGCGACCCTGCCAGCGCACCGATAATCAACCATACGATCAATTGTCCGAGTTCCATTGTTTTTTCTCCTTGTGTATATGATACCTAAACCAACTGCCGTTCGGCCAGCCGCGCGAAAACCCCGCGCCGCGCCATCAACGTCTGGTACGTGCCGCTTTCCACCAACCGCCCGCGCTGCATCACCAGGATACGATCCGCATCAACAATCGTGCTCAGCCGGTGCGCGATCACGATGCGCGTGGCGTCAACCTGCTTCAGACTCTCGGTGACGAGTGCCTGCGAACGGTCATCGAGTGCGCTGGTTGCCTCGTCAAAGAAGATGATACGCGGGCGTGTGACCAATGCGCGCGCGATCAGCAAGCGCTGCCGCTGCCCGCCGGAAAGCGTCGTCCCGCCCTCGCTGACATATGTCTGCATCCCCATCGGCATCTGTTCGATATCGTCGGCGATCCCGGCGCGGCGCGCGGCGTCCCAGGCGTCTTTCTCGTTCAAGTGGGAAGCGCCGGTGATGTTTTCCAGCATTGTGCCGGTCAGCACCTGGCTGTGCTGCAAAACGACCCCAATCTGGCGGCGCACCGCGCGCAGGTCCACTTCTGAAAGCGATTGCCCATCGAAGTACACCGCGCCAGAGTCCGGCATCTCAAAGCCGAGCAAATGCCGCAGCAGTGTGGATTTGCCCGATCCTGATGGGCCGACCAGCGCGACGAATTCGCCCGGTTTCACGGTAAATGTCACATCGTCCAGCACCAGCGGTCCGTCTTTGTCATAGCGAAATACCACGTGATTGACTTCAATCGCGCCGGTCAGTTCGCCGGGGTGAACTTTCTGCTCATCCACTTCCGGCCTCAGCGTCAGGATCGGGCGCAGCCGTTCGTACAGCGGCACGGTCGAGAGCACGGTTAGCAGCGTGGCGCTGAAAACCAGCATCGCCGCGAGAAACTGCGCGAATGCCGCGTTAAACGCCAGAAACGCCCCGGTCGAAAGCGTGCGCTCATACGCCACCGCGAACACCACGATCCCCGCCAGAATCGGATACATCGCCACCAGCACGCTCTGCATATTGCGCGCCGTCTGCGCGCGGAAAGCGTGCTTCTTCTGCTCGCTGAAGGCCCCGGCCCACAGTGCGAAGGCGCGTTTTTCTGCCCCGGCCACGCGCAGCTTGCTCATGCCGTGCATCAACTGCGTCACCAGGCCGGATATCTCGCCGCGTGTGTGCGCGACCTGCCGCTGGGCACGCAAGAACTGCATACCGAGTGTGGCGGACAGCGCCAGCAGCAGCAGCGCCAGCAGGACCGCGATCAGGGCCAACTGCACGTCGTAAGCCGCCATCACCAGCAGGTTGAGCCACGAAAACGCACCGGTGAGCAAGGTCAGCACGACCAGCCCGGAGATCACCTGTTTCAGCGTGATGAACCCGACCGCGCGCTCGGTCAGATCGCCCGCCGAATACTTACGGAAGAAATCCGCCGGCAGGCTCAGAATCCGGTCCCACAGCGCGGCATAAATCGCGCTATCCATGCGGCCCTCGATGCGCAGCAGCGCGATCCCGCGCGCCACCAGGAAAACCGCCGTAGCAAACGCGCCAGTCAGCAGCACCGCGCCGAAGACCCAGAGTTGCTCGCGCTCCCCGGCGGGGATCACACGGTCGAACAGGATACCCGTAATCACCGGCACGACCAGCGCCTGCTTCGAGCCGACGATCGACTACGTCGTCACGAAGATG
>CAZMNL010000583.1:1529-2628 GCA_964567525.1 uncultured Anaerolineaceae bacterium | reverse complement strand
GGTCGATCCTTGATCACGAACAGGGCCAGCGGCCACGCGGCCAGCACGCCCGTATTGGGGCCGTTGAGATCGCCAACGATCTGTTCGGCGGCGGCAATACAGGCCTGGACGGTACCGGCATCCCGCACGATGGTGTACAACGTCACGTTGCCGGCTTCCATGCGCCGGGAGGCGCGCGGCATCCCGAAGGCGTAGCGTGCCCCGACCGGCTGCTGCTGCTGGCGGCGGTAGAGGCCCGACGATTCCATGATCGTCACGCCGCTGACTCCGGCCTGCTGCCACGCGGACAGCACATCATCGAGCAGCGCGGGATTATCCAGCACAAACATAACCATGTGCATGATCTTCCCCTTTCTAAATGCATGGCGCTTTAAACTGCCCGTGCGCCAGCGGTCGCTATTTTACAATTGCCGCCGCGAGTCCGTCGCCGACCGGCACAATCGTGCTGATCAGGCGTCCGTCCCCCGCCATCTGGTCAAGCATGGCGCGCGTAGGGTTGGCCTTCGGGTCGTCGTCGAATAACTGCCCGCTGCGAAAAGCGTTGTGGGCCGTGATCAACCCGCCGGAACGCACATGCGCCACCGCCCACGCGAGATAATCCGGGTAGCCGGTCTTATCCGCGTCGATGAACACCATGTCGAAGGTGTCATCCTTCAGCGCGGAGTTGAGCACGTGCAGCGCTTCACCCTCGATAATCGTCACGCGGCTGCTGACGCCCGCCAGCGCGAAGTGCTGCCGCGCGATGCGCGCGTGCCTGGGGTCCATTTCGAGCGTGATCAGCGTGCCGTCTTCCGGCAGGCTGCGCGCCAGCCAGATGCCGCTGTAACCGGCCAGCGTACCGATCTCCAGGATGCGGCGCGCGCCCACCAGCCGCGCCAGGAAACCGAGCATGTGCCCTTCCTCCGGGCGGATGTTGATCACGGGCAGGGCTTGCGCGATGGTGTTCTGGCGCACGGCGCGCAGCGCGTCATCTTCCGGCGCGAAGGTGTCGCGCACGAACTGCGTCAACCGGCGCTGCATATCGGGATCAAAGGTCAGTATGCGGTCGTCTGGGGCTGTTGTCATGGGGTCGTTGTCCTCCACAGATACAAAAAAGACC
>CAZMNL010000583.1:0-1519 GCA_964567525.1 uncultured Anaerolineaceae bacterium | reverse complement strand
GGTGTGCCGTCCCGGTGTAGATGATAGTGCTTCGCGCGGCTGAAAGCCACCGCGCGCAGACTCAACTACGCCCGGCGAAACGCGCCTCAGTCGATCCAGTCGCGGTTGTGCGCGTCCCAGTGGCGGTGTTCGTAGCGGTTCTTGCACTCTTTGCAGATCAGGGCGCTCTCGACCCTGCCGCTTTCCTTCCAGCGCCAGCGCACGCGCGCCATGTGATAACGGCAGGCGGGCTGGCGGCAGACCGGGCAGTAGTCGCCCTGCGAAAGCGCCGCATCCCCATAGGATGACTTTTCGGCGGGTTTTTTCTCGCAAATATGACAATACGGAACCGGCATACCGATCCTTACCCTGAACAGTCCCAATCCACGCCGCATATTATACCCGCACCGCGCGCGCGGATACAGGCTGAGTTATTCCAACGATTCGTTGAAGCGCTGAATCTCGATCAGGTAGCCGTTGGGATCGTGCAGGAAGCAGTGATAAATGTTGTACTTGGGATTCAGGCTGGGCGGGTTTTCGAAGGTGACGCCTTTTTCCACGAGCTTATAATACCAGCCGTCCACGTCATCCGTGACCAGCGTGAAGATCACGCCGTGCGGCGTGTCCATCGTCAGGTCGCGCTGGCAGAAGCCCACGAAGCCGCGCTCGCCGGCGCGAAAAATGCGGCAGTCGCCCTGGTCCCGCGCGAGTTCCAGGCCGATCACGTCCTGGTAAAACGCGGCGGTCTTTTCCAGGTCGCGGGTGAAGAAAAACGTAATGGGATACTCAATTGTGGTCATCGTAAAAATCCTTCTCGCGCAGCATCAAGCCCTGAGATTCAAAATCAGGCCAGCCGGTCACCCGTGCTGGCCTGCTCTATGTCGCGGAACGCCTATCCGCGCTATTGGCCGTCTTCGTACTCGGTGATCTCGATGTATTCGTCGGTATCGCCCTTTTGCCAGTAGATGCGCGGCACAATCGAGTCCGTTACGACGCGGTCCTTGTACTGGATCACGCGGTTGATCACCTGCTCGACCAGGGTATCGTCCAACAGGTGCGGCTTCAGGCCCAGGTCATACAGTTCGTTGTGGTCCGGGTTGTAGTAGTGTTCTTCGGCCTCCACGCGCGGATTCTGGTAATGCGCGATCTTCACGTCGATGCCGACGGACTGCGCGGCGGTACGCACGTGCAGCGCCAGGTCCTTGACGCTGAAGCGCTCCACCCACTGGTTAAAGACGCGCATCTTGCCGGGATTCGGCGGGTTGTGCGCGGTGATATCGACGCATTGCAGCGTGTCCAGGATGTTGAGATAACCGCGCGTCTGCTGGCCCTTGCCGAACAGCGTCAGCGGAATCCCGGCCACCGCCTGCACGCAAAAGCGGTTGAGCGCCGTCCCGAACGATTCGTCGTAGTCGAAGCGCGTCAGCAGGCGATCATCCAGGTTCGATTCCTCGGTTTCGATGCCGTAGACCACGCCCTGGTTCAGGTCGGTGGCGCGCAGGCCCCAAATCTTGCAGGCGAACATGATGTTGTTGCTGTC
>CAZMNL010000582.1:0-2632 GCA_964567525.1 uncultured Anaerolineaceae bacterium | reverse complement strand
CTCAGCAACTCCGATACGCCGCTTGTACGCGCACTTTACGCCGCCTTCCGCGTGGAAACCGTCACCGCCCGCCGCGCGATCAACTCCGCGAAGGGCAAACGCGGTCGCGTGAATGAGGTGTTGGTAATCAACCCCTGACACGGCTGCGATGAGCAGCCGCCTGCTTTTCAGTTTATCCGCGTCAATCCGCGTTATCCGTGGTTCTTTCTGTACTTTTTCGCGCCGATTCGCCTTATTCGCGGTTAGACTTTTTCCCGCGCCGCCGCGATTTAGACTTCCGCCGCTGATCGTCCGGCGGGCGCGCGCCGCGCGGACGGCTGCGCGTCTCGTCGGAGAAAAACTCCGACTCCACCGCGTCAAAAATACGCTGCTCGTCCAGGTCATAACGCCCCGGCTGCGTGTTGGTGATAAACCCGCACGACTCGAACATCGTCACATCACCAAGCAGCATCTCGGCCTGTAACTGCGCGCGCAGATCATCACTGGCGACGTTCTGCCACTCCAGATTACCGTGATCGTGCGTGATGCGAATCCACCAGACGACCGGCTCCAGGCGCGCCTTGAGTCCCTGCGCAATCACGCGCAGCAGGTCGCGCTGCCGGTCGGAGAGTTTACACTGTCCCACAAGGTCATCCTTCCTGGAGGGATTCGTCGCTGCCCGACGTGCTCCCCAATAACACAAGGCTCCCGCCGCCCGTGCGTTACAGCAGCATCCACAGGCTGACCGCCATCACCAGCATTCCCGCCACCACCCCCATAATCGAGAGATGCTCAAACCCCAACGTGCGCGAGATCGGCACGAGTTCATCCAGCGCGATGAACACCATCACACCCGCGACCATCGCCAACACATAACCAAGAATCGTGGCGTTCAGCACCGGCAGCAGCACCACCGCCGCCACCACGGCCCCCAGCGGCTCCGACACGCCGGAGAGAAACGACCACCAAAACGCCTTGCTGCGGCTGCGCGTCGCGGCATAGATCGGCGCGGACACCGCCAGCCCTTCCGGGATATTGTGCAGCGCAATAGCAACAGCAATCGCCGCCCCCAACGCGCGATCTTCCAGCGCCCCCACAAACGCCGCCATGCCTTCAGGAAAATTGTGCAGCCCCAGCCCCACAGCCACAAAGATGCCGCTTTGCAGCAGCCGCCCCTCGCCGTTTCGCGCGCCGGGCGCGCGGCGTTCCGCGCCGTAGTCATGCGGGATCAGCATATGCAGCAGGAACATCAGCACCATACCGAAAAAAAACGCGGTGTGTGCCGGGCCGAAGCCAATGTCATTCACGCTGCTTTGCAGCAGTTCGACATACGAGACGTGCAGCATCACGCCGCCGGAAAAGCCGAGCGTCAGCGTCATCATGCGCGGCCCCGGATTGGTCCAGAACAGCCCGACCAAACTGCCTACCGTCGTGGAAAGACCCGCCAGCGCCGAGAGCATCAGGCCATAAGCAACGTCACTCATCTAAAAAATCTCCCCTCCCCTTGCGGTTGGTGAGCCGCTGCGCACCCGGTCAGGATGATACCCGCGTCTGACTACACGAACTCGCGCAGACGATGGCGCATGACCACGCTCTGCACCAGCCCGATCCCCATCATCATCGTGATCAGCGACGACCCGCCCGAACTCACAAACGGCAGCGTCAGGCCCGTCACCGGCAGAATGCTGAGATTCATCCCGATAGACACCATCGTTTGAAAGAAGATCATGCCCGCCACCCCATACGCGATCAGGCTGCCGAGTGGGTCGGCAGCCAGCGCAGCCGCGCGCACACAGCGCCAGATCACGATCCCGATCAGCACGATCACGAGACTCGCCCCGACAAACCCGGCTTCCTCCGCGATCACGCTGAAGATGAAGTCCGTATGCCGCACGCGCAAAAAACGCCCCTGCGTTTGCGAGCCGTTGGCGTAGCCCTTGCCCAGAAAACCGCCCGACCCGATGCTGATCAACGCCTGGTCAATGTTATAGCGGCGGTCCAGGATATCGGGAATCCCGTTGCCGTCTTCGTCCGCGCAGTCACCGATCAGCACCAGGTCGGGATTACTGATATCACACTTATCACCCGTGTCAAGAAACGTGGTGATGCGCTGCTGCTGGTATTCTTCCATGTTGGCCCACAACAGGGGCGTCATCGCCACCCCCACCACCGCGAACAGTGCCAGGTGTTTGAGCCGCAGCCCCGCCGCCCACACCATCACGAACCAGACGAACATCATCACCGTTGCGGTTCCCAGGTCCGGCTGGACGAACACCATCAGCGTCGGGATCGCCACATGCACCAGCGAGATCAACACCGTGCGCAGTTCGCCCATACGCTCGTAGCGCACGGCGAGATGCTGGCCCAGCGTGACCACCAGCAGCAGCTTACCCAGCTCCGAAGGCTGCACCTGCAAGCCGACGTTCAGCCAGCTCTGCGCGCCCGCCGCGCCCACTGGGCAACCCGCCCCACTTAGCCCGCGTCGCTTTGCGGGGCTAGCGGGTCTGCGCTGAATAGCTGGGCGATGATGTATGAATCATCCAAAATCAGGCTTTGGTAGGTAATGTGATGGGGGTCGGCCTTGTCTTCCTCGCCTTCAGCCTCAATCAGGGTCACGGTGAGGTCATGCCGCCCGAATAGGGTTTGCAGCTTG
>CAZMNL010000581.1:0-2634 GCA_964567525.1 uncultured Anaerolineaceae bacterium | reverse complement strand
TTAGGCTGATCCAGGAAATAAATCACCCAAATGAGTTGGCCTTTGCTCCCCTTCCCTGAGGGAAGGGGTTGTGGGGGATGGGGTATTATTTTCTTGGCGTAGCCTTAGTCCTGGCTGGTTTCCGGAACGCCTTCTGAAACGCTATTTCCAACGGGGTCCACTGCGGCCCCGTTGCTGGTTTCCGGTGCAGAGCGGGCAGCGTGGCGCTCCCAAGCGCCCATGCTCCAGATCGCGCCCGCTGCGCCCCCTAATGTCAGCATTCCGATCATTATCGCAGCGTCAAACCAGAACTGTTCGGGGTAGAGCCGGATCAGGGTATCGCTGGTGTAAAAGCGCCACGAATCACCCTCAAAAAAGACGCTGTGAAAGCCATCGAAGAACATATCCCAGGCGGCGACTGCCGACACGACCAGCGTCAACATCAGCCCAATCGTGAACACGCCCCCGCCGGAGATCGCCACCCGCAGATCGTGGCGCGTATCCCGCCGCCACGCCAACGCCGCCGCCGCTGCCAGCAATGTGAGCGTTAGCGCGGTATGCATCTGAAACGCTGCACGGCCCACAACTTTGACATCTTCCATGTGTTTGAGTTCTTTTTCGCGGAACGCTGGACCGCCGTCGATCTCGATACGGGCGAGATAGCTGATATTGGCGTCGTTGGTCATGTACCGCACGCCATACGGCCCGTATGTGAGCCGTTCATCGCGTGTCAACCCGTAGGGATCGTCAGGGAAGCCGGGGCGGTGGTATTCCAGCCAGAGAAAGACTTCGTTAGCGACGAGGCGCACACTGGTCAATACCAGGAAAATTGGCATAACCAGGATGATCAACCAACGCAGCGGGCTAACAATGCTGCGCGGCAGGGATGGGCGTGGGGCAGGGGTGGTATGGGTCACGATGTTGTGGGCCTCAGTCCAGTTCGTTGATGCCGCCTCTAAGCAGGAATTCGATCACCATCGAGTCGACGATCATCTCGACCGGCGCGCGGTCGTCGGTCAGGCGCATATCAGACGCGACCGTGGGCACAATTGAGACGCTGGCGATTTCGAGCGCGGTACGCAGCACCGGGTGTGTGTCTACCGGCAGTGCAGCGAGATTGGCGAGCAGGTTTTCCGGGCGCGAGGGCTGGCGTGTGGCGATCAGGATCGTGTTATACGAATTCGGCACGTCGAGCGTATGCACGCTGGGGAACACCTCGAACAGGGTGCGCGTCATGACCTGCACAAGACGCCGGTCGGTGCCTGTGCGCCCGACATTGATCAACACAACGCCATCTTCGACCAGGTGATCGCGCACCTCTTCGAAGAACTCAACGGTGGTCAGGTGCCAGGGTACATATGGCACGCGGTAGGCGTCGATGCCGATCATGGTGTAATCATGATCAAGCTGGTTGAGCGCAAAGCGTCCATCTTCAATGATCACGTTGAGATTGGGCATGGTCATGCCCATGTGTTCGCGGGCCGCTTCGACAATATCCGGGTCAATCTCGATGCCGTCCATCAGCAGGCCGGGATACACCGCGTCGTGCTGGCGCGCAATCGTGCCCGCTGCCAGTCCGATAATGGCGATGCGCTCCATGCGGTCCGGTGTGTAGGTGGGGGCGTTGAGGTACGGCCCGACCAGGAAAAATCCCCACGTGCGGTTGTACCACAATTCGTCCGGGTGCCACTGTGAGTGGATGCCCTGGCCCTCATTGAGCAGCAGGTAGCGGTACAGGTCCTCGTCTTCGACAACCTGCACGAGATTATATGGCGACTCGGATTCGTAAAGCAGCGTCATACCGGTGGGCGGCGGGCGCAGCGGTCCGCGCAGCGCCAGCACCGCCAGCACGAGCAGCAGCAGCGGCATCCACAGCATTCTGAGCGCGGCGCGCCGGTCGTACAGCGCTAGCCCGGATAGTCCGACCGCCATCAACAGCCCGGCAAAGAACAGGAATGTACGCGCCGTGCCAATCTGCGGGATCAGGATCAGCACCGGGGTGAAGTTACCGATAATGCTGCCCAGCGTGGAGATCGCGTACATCTGCCCGGTGGTGCGCCCGGCGTCATCGACGGTTGTCAGCGCCAGCCGGATCGAAAATGGTGAGATGAATCCCAGCAGCGTGATCGGGATGGAGAACAAGATTAATACGCTGATGAACGAACCTATCGTCACGGCGGCGTCGAAATCCTGCACGGCACGGGCGGCGGCTTTAAGGATCGGTTGGGCGATCAGTGGCACAAGCCCGCTGAAAAATGCGGCCCAGATCAGCACCCGGTAAAAGAACGTGAAATGTGGGCGGCGATCCGCGACGCGCCCGCCGATGAAATAGCCAAGCGTCAGGTAGATCAGGATCAGGCCGATGATGTTGGCCCAGACGATGTTGCTGGTGCCGAAGATGCTGCCCAGCAAACGCGCGGCGGAAAGTTCCACGCCGAGCGTGGTCATGCCGCCGGTGAACACGGCCAGGTACAAAAAACGTCGCTGAAGATTCAGCGAGGGGGTTTGGGACCGGGTGTTGGTTGTTTCAGACACGAATAGCGAACCTCAAAGCGTTATACAGACGGGATCAGACTGTGTCCTTTAGAGGCCGTTTGAAAACCTCACCCCCCGGACGCGACCGCAGGTCGCGCGCCCTCTCCAGCCTCCGGAGAG
>CAZMNL010000580.1:0-2635 GCA_964567525.1 uncultured Anaerolineaceae bacterium | reverse complement strand
TTTGCACCCGATCTATACTTGAGCCTTCCAAAATGCAAAGTAGCCACACCCTATTAAAAGTCAAACCCCAAGAGCAACCAAATCAGGTTGAGGGGCAAACGACGGATCAAATTACGTCCAGACCTCAAACAGAAATCCCTTGACAGGTCGTTTAAATAATGATTTAATGAAATAGGGCGAACGTTCGCCCTGTTGATCAATTACCAGTTTTTACGGCTGATCCACAAAAAATACTTCGCTCGTTTGACGTTTCTCTTCCCTGGGGGAAGGGAATAGGGGATGGAGTGATTATTTTTGTGGCGTAGCCCAAGAAATTTACAATGGCTAAAAAAATTACTCTCAAAGACGTTGCGCGACACGCTGGCGTTAGCTACCAGACCGTATCCAAAGTCCTGCGCGGGCAAAAGCAAGTCACGCCCGAAGTCCGCCAGCGGATTTATGCAGCGGTTGATGCGCTCGGTTATCGCCCCAACGTCGCCGCGCGCAACCTGCGCACCCGGTCCAGTCACCTGATTGGCTATTCCTGGCAGCCGGACCGCCAGGGATACTTCAACCCCGTATTGGAACAGTTCGAACAAAGCATCGTTGACGCCGCCGAAAAGTACGGCTACCACATTCTGCTATTCCCCCAGGGCGAAGGCAGCGAGCGCGAAGAAACCTACCGCGACCTTGTCATTACCGGGCGCGTAGATGGTTTCATTCTCTCCGGCATGGAGTACAACGATCCTCGCGTGCCAGCCCTCCAAAAACTCGATGTGCCGCTGGTCGCCTTTGGGCAAACCCAGAGCGAGCAGCCTTTCCCATTTGTGGATGTTGAAGGGCGCACGGGAATGAGTCAGGCAGTTGAGCATCTCGCCGGACAGGGTCATACGCGCATTGCAGCGCTGGCGTGGCCGGACCATTCCCGCGTGGGTAACGAACGGCTCGCGGGGTATTTCGCGGGCATGGAATCCGCAAATCTCCCGATCAATCCCGCCTGGATCATACGTGGCGAAAGCGACTACAACTACGGCTATACCGCCATGCGACAACTGCTCGTCCTGCCCGTGCCAGAGCGCCCGACCGCCGTCGTGACCATGCTGGACCTGATCGCTATCGGCGCGATACGCGCGATTGAAGAACACGGTCTGGCGGTGGGCGCAGATGTGGCCGTGATCGGATTTGATGATACGCCCGTCGCCGGATACCTCAAACCCAGTTTAACATCCATCGGACAGCCTACCTGGGAAGTGGGCCAGCAGGTAGTACGGATGCTGATCAGCTTGCTCAAGGGGCAAACACCCGAAATACAACAGGTGCTGCTGTCCTCTGAACTCGTGATTCGTGAATCAAGCCAGGGTTTTCGCAACCAGTAGGGGTGAAAAAAACGCCATGTCTGAAACAATCAAAGCTGTCATCTTTGACCTCGATGGAGTGCTTACTGACACGGCGGAATACCATTACCGCGCCTGGAAACGCCTTGCCGACAAAGAAGGATTATCCTTCACGCGCGCGGATAACGAGCGCTTGCGCGGTGTCTCGCGCGAGGAGTCGCTGCGGCGGCTGCTCAAGGGGCGCGAACTGCCCGACGCGCAGATGCAGGCATGGATGGCGCGCAAGAACGACTATTACCGCGCGATGCTGGCGCAGATCACGCCCGATGACCTGTTGCCCGGAGTCGCCCGGCTGCTGGACGAACTCGACGGCGCGGGGATGCCCTACGCGGTCGCGTCTGCCAGCCGCAACGCGCCGGATGTCGTCGCGCGGTTGGGTATCGCCGACCGGCTGGCTGTGCTGGTGGACGGCAGCAGCGTCACGCGCCAGAAACCCGCGCCGGACCTGTTCCGCTGCGCGGCGGCCAGGCTGAACGTCTCGCCCGCCGAGTGCCTGGTGGTGGAAGATGCCGAAGCAGGCATCGCGGCGGCGCTGGCCGCCGGGATGCGCGCGCTGGCGTTGGGTCCCGCCGAGCGTTTCGCCGGGCTGCCGGGCTGGACCGGCGCGCGTCACGATAGCCTGGAACCGGTCACACTGGATGATCTACAGGCTGCGGCCCGCGTCGATCCGCACTGGGTCGATCTGCACGCTCACTTCGATCCCGCCGAGCAGCATCACCGCGAGACGATTTTCACTATCGGCAACGGCTATTTTTGCAGCCGGGGCAGCCTGGAAGAAAGCTATCCCGGCGATCACGCGCTGACACTGGCGCACGGTGTTTTCGACGATATCCCGATTGTATATACCGAACTCGCCAATCTGCCGAACTGGTTAGACGTGGCGATCACGGTCAACGGCCAGCGCTACCGCCTGGACCAGGGCCAGCTTGTGCTGTTCCAGCGCCAGCTTGATCTGCGCACTGGCGTGCTGCTGCGCAACGTCCGCTGGCAGGCTCCCGACGGCACGCTGCTCGACCTGACCTTCGAGCGCTTCGCCAGCTACGCGCAGCCGCACCTCGCGGCGCTGCGCGTGCTGATCACACCAATTAACCGCGCGTGCGAGATCAGCGTTGCGACCGGCATTGATGGTTTTGTGGCGAACGAGGACTTGCTACACTGGGATCATATCGCGCAGGGGCAGGCGGACCGTGGCACACTCTGGCTGCACAGCCGCACCCGTCACAGCGGCCTGGAACTGGGAGCCGCCGCCCAGGTGCGCGCCC
>CAZMNL010000579.1:1026-2638 GCA_964567525.1 uncultured Anaerolineaceae bacterium | reverse complement strand
GGTCAGCAGGTCCGGCATATCGTCGAACGCGAACGGCTGGAAGGTGCGCCCCATGCCCGGCGAGTTCCAGCGCACCGGCTCGCCGTAGTTGTAGCGGTAGCCGCCGGTGGCAAGGCCGGGGTCCTGGATGCCGCCTTCGGTGGTGGGCGGGTTGTAGTCGGCGCGGATATAGTGGCGATAATCGACCACGAGCGTACCAAGCTGTTCGCGCACCACGTCGAGCGCCTCCGGCGAGAGCGACTCGTCATCCAGGATCAGGTTAAGCTGTAGT
This sequence comes from uncultured Anaerolineaceae bacterium, assembly GCA_964567525.1. GTDB lineage: Bacteria > Chloroflexota > Anaerolineae > Aggregatilineales > Aggregatilineaceae > CAYRNY01. The sequence continues at coordinate 2,367 of CAZMNL010000579.1, read as the reverse complement.
TGCTGCGGTGAGGCGTCATCGAGTTCAAAGCGCAGGCCGACTTCGGTCACGGCGCGGATGTAGAACGGTCCGAGCGCGAAGAAGCCGGTCAGCAGGCACACCGCCAGCAGCAGGATCGCCAGCGCGCGCCACTCGCGCCGCATACGTTTCAGGATGAGTCCGATAGTCATAACAGTTTAGTTTGTCTCCTGCGAGAAAAGCGGTGATCGCCGTTCACCGGCCCCTGCAAGGGGCCGGCTATAGCTCGGAAGGACCGTAAACGGCCCTTTGTGGGGGACCGTTCGCCGGTCAGCCCCCCTTTGAGGGGGGCTTTCGAGTTATAGCCCGGCGCTTTAGCGCCGGGTGAAGGGCCAACCACACACGCAATCGCTACTCGTCGCCTAACCGCAGCGTGCGCGCCACCGACAACTGGCGCACCAGCAGCAGGCTGGAACTCAGCACCGCGCCCAGGACGATCACCATCAACAGCACGTATTCAAGCAGGCGCTGTGTTTCGACGCGCATCACAAACGGCGGCGTCACGCCCTCACCGGCTGCGCCCAGCGCCAGAGTCGGCACGACCTGCGAGGCCAGCACCCACCCCAGCACGCCACCCAGCAGGATGCCGATAATCATCACGAAAACCTGTTCCAGCGCCAGCCCGCCGACCACGCGCAGCGAGGACATGCCCAGCGCGCGCAGCACGCCGAACTCGGCGCGGCGGGATTGGGCGGTCAGGCCCGCGTAGGTCAGCAGGCCGACCACGCTCAGCGCCAGCGCCATGATAAACGCCAGGTACATCAGCCCCAGCAGGCCCAGCGCCAGCGGATCGGTGCGCAGCCTGCCGAGTTCACCGGCCAGCGTCACGCTGTCCAGGATCACGACGCCGCCTTCGTCCGCGCGGTCCAGCGCGGCGACAAAGTCATCGACCGCGCGCTCGCTTCGCACGTCGATATCGTCCCCCAGCCGCAGCCAGACCTCATCGGGATAGTACGCGGCGCTCGGTCGCTGGTTGAGCCGGTACATCAGCTCGCGCACATCCACGACCATGAACGAGTCCCCGCGCGGTTCGGCGTCGTTAGGCGCTTTGTCGTACAGCGACGGGTAATAATCCGTCACCTGCACCGCGCGGAACTGCGGGTTCGTGCGCCCGACGTTGATCAGCGTGAAGGGGGCCGCATCCAGTCCCCAGGTCAGGCCGTTTTCCTCGACCATGCGGCGGCTGACCACCGCATCAATCGGCCCCAGCGACGGGTAATTGAGCAGGACGCCAATCGTCGTGCGCTGCGCGTCCTGTTCCCAGCGGATATACAGCGAATCGCCGCGTTCAACCACATACTGAAGGCCACAACTGTTCTCATT
>CAZMNL010000579.1:0-1016 GCA_964567525.1 uncultured Anaerolineaceae bacterium | reverse complement strand
AGCGAATCGCCGCGTTCCCCGGCCAGCGCCAGGCCCGGTTCAGTGCGCCCGGTGGCGGTCGCGCCCCGGTCGTAAGCGAACTGCCAATCCTGCCCGGCGAAAATGCGGTACGGTTCCGCGCTGCCGTCCGCGTCGATCAGCGTCATATCCGCCAGCGTGAGCCGGACGCCGCTTTCCCCGCGCGAACTGGGGCTGCGGTACGTCCAGTAGGCCGAGACGAGATTCAACGGCGCGACCGGTTCGTATTTCAGCGCGCCGAAATCCGCTTCCATATAGACCCACCCGCTGGTGGTGAAGGCGCGCGTATCAAAGCCCGGCGCATCGCTGCCGCTGCGCTGGTATTCGACCTCGACCGGCTCGACCGGCACATGCACCCAGGCCCCGGCCCCATCCAGGAAGCGCAGCGATAGTTCGGTGCGCAGCACCAGGCGGCTTACGTTGGCCTGGAAAAGCTGCCCGCCCGAACCGATAAAGCGGCTGGTTTCGAAGCGCCCCCACATGCCGATCTTGTCCGGCACGCTGGGCAGCGCGTGCCCGCGTTCCGGCAGGGCCTGGGCATCGCCGGGCGCGCGCGGCGTGTAAATCGGGCCGAGATCGGAGCGCCAGTACAGCGTTTGCCCGAAGGTGTCCGGGTTGATCGCCAGCAGCGTGCCGCGCAGATCGCCGGAAATGCTCGTACTGAGGTTGGCATTCACCACGCGAAACGCGGTGCTGGCCGCTTCCACGTCGTCCAGCGCCATGTAATCCCCGGCGGGGCGCGCGCGGTTGACGTTCAGCGCGGTGTCACGCTCGATCAGGCGCGCGTCCGTGCCGACGCGATACTGCGCCTGGTCATCGTGGCTGTTGGTCACGGTGGCGCGGAAGCTGGTCGCAAACCAGCCGATGCCAATCGCCAGCGCCAGCAAAAACGTGATACGCCCGTAGTGGATCGGCTCGCGGCTGAGCTGCCACGTCGCCCAGGCGTTGAGCAGACCCTTGCCTGCCGCCGCAAGACGCGCCGCGATCCCCGCCAGAAT
>CAZMNL010000578.1:0-2638 GCA_964567525.1 uncultured Anaerolineaceae bacterium | reverse complement strand
ACCGGCGATCAGCAGGGTGATCACCAGCGCGAAAAACCAGCGGGCAGAACGGAGTCGTGTGAACATACCAGAAGTTTAGATCGAGTTAAGCGAATAGCGCAAGTTTTGCAAACGGGAACGTTTTCTGCTTAACGCGGGTGCGCGAAGATCAGGCGCAGATGATCGTGCTCGTCATAGCTGGCGTGCGCAGAGAACGGCGCAGGATCGGGCGCAGTGCCCGGCGCGTGGTCGAACAGCAGCGGGATCAGGATCGGCAGGTCTTCGACCAGCGACAGCGACTCGATCTGCGCGCGCGCGACCCATTCGAGCGTGCCTTCATCCGAGTCGGTGAAGGCGCGCGCGGTGGCTTCGGCGGTGACGACGAACACCATAATGCCGCTGTCTGCGGCCCCGGCATCGACGTGAATCACGCCGCGCAGCCGCACGTTGATCACGTCCAGACCGGTTTCCTCGCGCATTTCGCGGAGCGCGCCGGTCAGCGGGTCTTCGTCGCGCTCGATGTGCCCGCCCACGCCGTTATAACGCCCCGGAAACACGCGCTTATGGGCGGCGCGTTTGAGCAGCAGGATATCGTCGCCGTGCGTGATGAAACACAGCGTGCGCGGGATGATGATCCAGCGTCCGGAGGTGGCGTCTGCGCCCTGGTCTTTTGCGCCCATAAATTATCGAGTCCTTTCGTGCAAGCGATTGCATTATAGCACACGTCATCCCCCGGTTTTAGGGTTTGTCCTGAGATTGGCTCTGTTGTATGCTTATGGGGGTATGAGCCAGAATAACGAGCGGCACAAGGAGCTAAGATGGGTATGGATGACCTGTACTCCCGTATTGTGAGAGAACGCGGATCGCTGGAAGACCTGTTCGCACGGCTGCCGGGGTTCCGGGGCTATATGGAGATGAGCGCGCGGCGGCAGGCCGACCGGATGATGCGCGAATACGTGGCGCAGCAGATCGGGCTGCAACTCCAACGCCTGCCGCAGATCGAGAAGCAGTTGCTTGACGCGGGCGGGCTGAAGTACATGAGCCATACGCGCAGCGCCAAGACCAAGTTCCAGACCTTCATTGACCGGATTGCTACCGATACGCCGGGCTATTCGGGGTTCTTCGATGCCAATAAGGTCACGAGTGAAGATTTGCAGGTGGTCTACGCTTTTGACAATGCGCTGCTGAGCTATGCCGACCAGTTCGGGGAAAAGCTCGACGCGCTGCAAGCGGCGGCCACGTCGGGCGAAGGGATCGAGGATGCGATCCGCGATCTGGACGCCTTAACCATGGAAGCCAACGAAGCCTACAGCCTGCGCGAAAATGTGCTGAAGGGGCTTGAGTAACCGCGCCGCTGCGCTGAACGACGATGCCACTAAGGAGAAAATTCAATGCCACGCATTATTGATGTTGTTGATCATGTAAACGTAATGGATGACGAACTGGTCTACCGCGAGCCGCAGAAGGGCGGCGGGGACTGGCGTATGGGGTCGCAGGTGATCGTGCAGGAGAGCCAGGTGGCGGTGTTCGTGCGGCAGGGACAGGTACTCGATGCACTTGGCCCCGGCTCGCATACGCTCAGCACGATGAACCTGCCGATTCTGTCGAGCGTGGTCGGCTTTGTGACCAGCGGGCGCAACCCCTTCACGGCGGACCTGTATTTCGTCAACCTCAAGGATATGCCGCAGGTGACCTGGGGCACAAACCCGCCGGTTGTGCTGGAAACACCGGGTAAGGGTGTGGGCGTGGTGCTGCTGATCACGCATGGCGTGATCGATATCGGCATCGATGACCCGGTGCGCTTCATGAAGCAGTACGGCGTCGGCAAGCCGATCACACGGCTGAGCGATGTGCGCGAGCGTATCCAGTCGATGTTGCTGGGCGAACTGGCGACGCTGCTCTCGTCTTCCGGCGCGCAGAGCATCATGGACTCCAACCGGCTGCTGCAAGACCTGGAAGGCGCGGCGCTGGCGCGGCTTAACGAGCAGTTCCAGGCCATCGGGATGCGCATCAAAGCGTTTGAGGCCAAGCCTTTCACCGCGAAGGACGTGACCACCGAAGAACTGCGCAACTATGTTGACTTTGAAACTTACGAACGCATTCGCCGCCTGGAAGTGGCGGACTCAGCGGCCAGCAATCCCGGCATAGGCGGCAGTATGGCGAGCGCGGGCGTTGGGCTGGGAGTCGGGCAGCAGCTTGGCGCGGCCATGAATCCCGACCAGGCCGCGATGCAACAGCAGCAGCAAATGATGATGATGCAGATGATGCAGCAAATGCAGCAGCAGATGCAGGGTCAGGGCCAACCAGGACAGGGAGCCGCGACTCAGACGCCGCAGGCGCAGGGCGAAGCCGCCGCGCCACAAACGCCCGATGAAATCCGCGTGTACCTGGACCAGCTTGATGTCAAGCTGATGAATGGCGAAATTTCCGAGAAGATTTACGAGCGCCTCTACGCCAAGTGGGAACAGCGGTTGCAGGAATTGGAGGGGGGCGAGTAGCCTCACCCCCATAGCTGTCAAGATAACGTGATAATCGCCCTACGCCCGGTGATCAAATCACCGGGCTATAGGTCTGCTGGACCGCAAAGCGGCCCGCTGATCGCATGTTTAGCCCCGTTTACGGGGTGGCCGACATGTAGCCCGACGGATTCACCGTCGGG
>CAZMNL010000577.1:0-2645 GCA_964567525.1 uncultured Anaerolineaceae bacterium | reverse complement strand
GATATCGCCATTGAGCACCAGCCGGTAATCGCCGTTGACGTAATGTTCCAGGGCGTGGCAGTACAGATCATCGTTGATCTGGAACTCGTCCGCGCCGCGCGTGCGGTCGCCTTTGTGCGTGTCGGAGAAGATCACGTAGCGGTCACGGTGCAACTGGTAATCGGTGATGCGCAGCGCAGTGCGGCGCGTGCGCGTCAGCGCCTCGAAGGTGTGCGCGCGCTCGGTCTTGAGGCCCCACCGCCGGGGCAAACGGATTTGCGGCTCCCAGGATGGCGCTTCCGGCCAGGACACCCGTAACCAGGTTTGTTCATCAACTTTAGCCATGCGATTCTCGCTCACTCATGCCACGATCCGGACGATGCGCCCCCGCAGAACTACGCGCACAGGCTACCCGCCAAGATATAACGACGCCGGGTTAAGTGCCCGCGATACCACGCCCAAGCGCATATTAGATTCCGGTAAAATTTTTTTAGTGTTGGCACAAGGGATTCAATCAGAAATGTGCGTGCATTCGGACGATGGCGGCTGGCCCACATGACTGGACACGTGTCTGAACACATTTATACCGGATTCGCGCGTGCGTGACCAGCACCCCCCGCCGGGATTCATAGATTTTTAAGGTGGTGCGGGGGCCGCGCGTCCACGTGCGCGTACCCCCGCTGTCCCGGCTGGATATGATCACGGCTGGCTTATCGCTTACGACTACCGCTGCGCCACCCGCCAGACGTGGAGCACGGTGTATGCGCCCTCGTGGGCGGTCGGCTCAAAGACGTACAGCAGGCCGTTGGCGCGGTCGAACGCCGCCGCGCCGAGCCGGTGCGTTTTCTGCACGGGGGAGTCCGTATTGCCGAACAGCACATCATCCACGCTGAGGGTGGCGTAGGGCTGCGGCTCCCAGGGGGCGCGTTCCCCGCGCACGACAGCGGCGAGATCCGCCGGGTCGTAGAGCATAAACTGCGCCTCAAAATCCGTACTCCACCAGCCGCGCTGGTCGTGAGGATAGTCCGGCACCTCCGGCCAGGGGCCATCTTCCGGCCAGACGACACCATTTGAGAAGCCGTACCACGCCTCGCCGAGTCCCTTCGTGCCCACGAAGACCACCGCCGCGCGTTCGCCCGCCGTCACCCACGCGCCGCCCGACCACTCGTCGCTGGGATGGTAGCCCGCGAGTTTCTGCGCGTCCGGCGCGTCGTAGTTCCCGTAACGCAGCAGCGGGATCGCGGGTAACGCGGTCCCTGGCGCGGGAGGATTGCCCACCAGCCAGGGCGCGATCAGGAACAGGTTGGGGCCGCAGCCCGCCTGACCGCCGTCACGAAAGCGCCCGGTCGCCAGCACGAACCCCGGCGCGTGTGTCGCTGCCCACGCCGCATCGACCGGGAACAGGTAATCGACCGTTTCGTAATGCTCGCGGCCCTCAATCGCCCACAGTCCCGCCACCTGCGGATCGCGCAGGTCACGCTCAAACCAACCGTGTGCGGGCGCGAAGTTGCTATCATCCAGGTGCGCGCCCCACGCAAAATACAGCTTACCGGTCGCCTGGTCGCCCTGCGGCGGCAGGTAGGCGAGCGCGGCGCGCGGCTGTTCCAGGTACTCGTACAGGTCGCCGCGCACGTCGGTGAAGGGTTGCAGCGTGGCGGCAGTGTTGAGCGCCGCCACCGAGTCCGCGATCACGGGCGCGGGGATGCTGATCTCGCTGACCCACTGGTTCCAATCGTGCCCGGTCCCGTAGAGCGATCCGGGAAAGCCGTCCTCCGATCCTGCCGGGTCGCCGCCCGGCACATACGCGAGCGCGTGCCCGGCGTACAGCCAGCCGATATCGTCGGGCGCATCCTGCGGCAGCGCAAACGCGCCCAGGTAGGTAAAGTCCTCCGGCTGGATCAGGCGGATATCCTGCGCCCCGGCGGGCATAACCGCACCCACTGCGATCACCGCCGCCCAGACCCCCAACACGATCATGATTCTGTATTTGTGCATCACGTGACCTCCTCAAGCGCTATCGATGAGCTTGATTCTCAGACTATCACAATTTGAGACAGGGGGAAACACGAGTTTGTGGGATGCGTTTCGGAGGGGGAGACGGTCGCGACAAAGTCCCCCTCTCTAGCTCGGCTGGAGAGGGGGATTTAGGGGGTGAGGCCAGAGCCAGCCTATACCGCGCGGGCCGCGTCGAACAGCGTCTCGCCCAGCGACGGATGCCCGGCAAAGATGCTGGCGAGGTCCTCAGCGCGCGCGCCGTATTTCAGCGCAATCGCCAGCGGCGCGACCGTATCGACCGCGCCCGGCCCAATCGCCGCGCCGCCCAGCAGCGCGCCCGTGTCCGGGTCCACCAGCAGCTTGAACATACCCCCGGTTGCGCCGAGCAAGTGCGCCTTGAGATTGCCCGAATACGGGCGCGTGATCACCGTGACCAGCCGCCCGTGCTGCTGCGCAACCGCTTCCGTCAGCCCGACCTGCGCGATCTCCGGGTGAGTGTAGACCGCTTCGACGACAGTCGCCGGGTGGAACGGTGCGACCGCCGCGCCCAGCGCATGCCGCGCCGCGATATAGCCCTGCGCCATGCCCTTATTGGCCGTCATCGGCGTGCCGGTCATTCCCTTCTGATGAAACCGTACATGATGCACTTGAAAAAGGCTTAATAAAGCATA
>CAZMNL010000576.1:0-2647 GCA_964567525.1 uncultured Anaerolineaceae bacterium | reverse complement strand
AATCTGACAGCAGCGCTCTGAGCCTCCCCCCCCTGGACGCGACCTGCGGTTGAGCGGATGGAACGTATGCGCAGCATGGGTTTGAATGATTCAGCCCTGATTGTTCGTGGCCCCCACTTGTGCCCCGGCGCGGTGATGGTATGATCGTGACCCGGCGCGCAACGCCGCGCGCCGGGTCGCGTATTAGGAGATTTTAAGCGCGATGCAGATACTACAACGCAATTGAGGTCACGTTATGTCCAATTCGAGTTCAACCGCTGCCAGCGTGCGGCTCTCGCGGCGGCAGAGTGCGCCCGCCCTGGCGGATGCCGATCTTGTCCGCAGCCGCGCGCTGTACTGGGTCATCATGGGCGCGATCCTGCTGGCGGCGGTCGCGCTGCGCGTGTGGGACCTGAACAATACCGATCTGTGGGCCGACGAACTGCATACGCTGCGGCGCGTGCGGCTGCCGCTGGCCGACTCCATCGAAACGATGCTCTACGCGGGCAACCAGACCCCGCTGTATTACTTGCTGGTGCGGGCGCTGCCCGGCACGGACCTGGAACCGCTCCGGCTGGTGTCGATTGCGCTGGGGCTGGTGAACATCGTGCTGCTGAGCGAGATCGTCGTGCGCCTGTATGACAACCGCACGCTGGCGCTGGCGCTGGGCGCGATGCTGGCCGCCAACCCGATGCACGTGCTGCTGTCGCGGTCCGCGCGCTACTACACGCTGCTGCTGGCGCTGGCGCTGGTGACGATGTGGTGCTTTGTGCTGCTGCTGCGCGGTCGCAAGGGGCGGGGACTGTGGGCCGTGTTCTGGGCCAGCAGTTCTATGCTGTATATGCTGCACTACAGCGCGCTGGCGGTTCCGGCGGTGCAGTTTGGTTTCCTGCTGCTGAACTGGCGGCGCTACCGGGATATGCTGTGGACGTGGGTCCCGGTGCAGATCACGGCGGTGCTGCCGCTGCTGGCGTGGTACGGCATCCTGGTGCTGTACTGGTTCACGCCCTATCTCAACGGCCCGGCGTCGTTCACCTACGACTACCTGGGCCAGCAGCTCGCGCTGCACGACTTCGGCATAAGCTGGCTGTACGTGCTGATGGGTTTTGACGGGCGCTGGGACTGGGCGCTGCTGCCGGGTATGGTGATCGCTGTCGCCGGGCTGCTGGCGGGCGCGTATGACGCGGTGCTGGCGTGGCGGCGCGGCGAAGAACGCCCGCGCGCGACCTGGGCGCTGCTGGCCGTGATCACGTTCGTGGTGCTGTTTACGCTGTCGTATATCACCGGGGCGCAGTACCGCGACCGTTACTATACGGTCGTGCTGGGCGCGGTGCTGATCATGTTCGGACTCGGTGTGCGGCGCTGGTCGCAGCCGGTGGCGGTGGCGGCGCTGGCCGTGATCATCCTCACGAGCGCATATGCCACGATCAAAATCTTGCACGCGGGCGAGCACGAACGCACGGATTGGACGGGCGTGGTAGCCTACGTCAGCGCCAACTACCAGCCCGGCGACTCGATCCTGTCCGGGCGCGACATCATCTACGAAGCGTTCGACGAGTATTACGACCGCGACTCCGCGCGCGCGCCGGACCTGATGGACCAGTTCGTAATGCTGCAATGGAACGTCGGCGCGGAAGACCACGACGTGATGATGGCAATCGAGCCGCAGGGCGCGCGTGTGTGGGTACTCTTTCGCGCGCGGCACGAGGACTTCCACCGCCAGGACTGGGAATACCAGGACCCGCTGACGCCCAAGCTCTCGCCGGAGTCCGACTGGTTGATCCTGCGCGAAGACCGCATCATCAGCGCGCAGGAATTCGACGGCGTGACCGTGTTCCTGCTGGAAGGCGTGCAGGCAGCAGAGTCCGGCTAGCGCGCGAACGCCCGAAACGGGTTGTCGTGCGTGATCTGGCGAATGGTGGCCTGATCCACGCCCGCCGCGCGCAGTTTCGGCAGGAATATCTCGCTCAGGTATGTGAACGGCCTGGGCACGTAATCCAGGTTGCCGGGGTCGTACCAGCCGCGATCATGGCTGAGCAGAATCTGCCCGGCGAAGCCCGCGTCGATCAGGCGCAGGATGCGGTCGATGTAAAAATCATCGTCGAGCCGGTCCCCCATCCCGATCCAGTCGTACTCGATCCACGCGCCGCGCTGCGCCATCGCCAGGTTGAGGTTAAAGTTCGGCTCGGCCTGCGCGTGAATCCAGATGAAACGCGCCGGGGTATAGCCCTGGGCGGCGATGATGTCGAGCTGGTCACGCACCACGCGGCCCCGGATCGTATGGCTGCCGATCACCGCGCCGGTGGCGCGGCCTGCACGGGCGGCGGCGCGCAAGATTTTCGTCTCTGTCGCCGTCAGGCCGTCATCCCCGGCGCTGAGCTTGATCCACGCCGCCTGTACGCCGCTGTCGATGCCCTGATCCGTGATCGTGCCTTCTAGCTCGCCGCGCATCCAGTCATAGAGCGCGTCCTCGCTGGCGTCGTGCGCCCACTGTGGAATCCAGGGTTCGCGGTAGATGCCGGTCGCCACCACCACCGGGAACCCCGCCGCCGCCGATACCGCTTTGACGAGATCGACGCGCCGCCCGACTCCGCCCGGCGTACACTCGACCAGCGCCGTCACGCCCGCCGCCTGCGCGCGTGCGATCTCCGGCTGCATCCGGGCAATC
>CAZMNL010000575.1:331-2648 GCA_964567525.1 uncultured Anaerolineaceae bacterium | reverse complement strand
AAACAACAAATTAAAAGGTTGCTTCAATTTATCGTTCGGTGATATACTGTTGCTTGGGAACTTCCTATACTGGCCGTAACATGTTTAAGGAGGAGCATGGTTGATGTCTCCGGAAACGAAACACAAAGCCACTGAGACCAAGCAAGAAACACGCCGATCCTGGCAAACACCAACTTTGATTGATTTGAACGATGTGCATAACACCACCCACAAGCGTGAAGCCACCAAAGAACGTTCGCGCTTCCAGGGGCCGTTCACCAGCCCAGGCGGTGGTACCACATCCTGACGCTGCCCCGCGCACTGCTCTTATAGGGCAACGCCTACTACCGTACTGAATTGGGACGTATGAAGCGGCGTACAATAGATCTGAATATCACACCTGCCGCACGAAATGCTATCCCTGCAATTCGTGCGGCGTATGTGATTCCCAATGGGCGTCCAGGATACTTCGCGCGCATATAACCGGGCGTCGGGAACAACGCGTTCCTTACATATCGCGCCCGGTCACGCCATCCCACATGGCGCAAAACACCCCACCCAATCACCACAATGTTATCTTTGCGCTGTTCGCTGATATGTGCCGCCTGCGCGGCTGGTGCGGTCAGGTCTTCGGTCATCTCATCCGGCACCGGTGTGCCGAAATAGTGCTGGGCCTGGGTCAGAATGCGGGCTATAGCATAATCCCATGCCAGTTCGGAGGCACGCTGACGCAGCAGTGCCCAGTCCAGTTTGTGCTGTGTCACCAGCAGATGCACGTCATAGATATTGCGCAGCGTGACCGCTTTGGACACTGGCTCGTACGCAATTTCGGCTTGCTCGTGTTGGAGTACATCATGGGCGGCCATGTGCAACAGAACCGCTTCCGGCGTCAGGACGTGCAGGGACCCATGCGGAGTTTGCAGGTCGCGCGTTTGGGTCCAGAACCATTCTGTAACGGTGTCGTGCGCGTCGGTTTGTCCCAGGCGCAACAAGCGGTAATGCAGCTCAACCGTGACCCCCTTATTATCGCGTGCGCGGAAAATGTAATGGTTGGTGGTCGCTTCGCTGAGTTCGCTGCCCAACTCGCGGCCCCAGGGCTTGGCGGAGTCACGGTATCCGGCGGCGCGCAGCGCATCCAGCGCGTTTTGACGCACGTCAAACGGCACCAGCACGTCAATATCGATCATCGAGCGCAGCCAGAACGCCGGGTATAGCATATAAGCCAGCGCCGCCCCCTTGAGCCAGCACGCCGGCAGGCCGGCCCCCTGCAAGATATCGTTTACCTCGGCAATCGCGCGCTCAAAACGCACCGCGCGCGCTTTGTGCATCAATCCGGCATGGTTAAACCAGGACAGTATCTCTGTCCCTACTACGTCCGGCTGTGCCAGCACCAGCCGGTACAGCAGTGGGAAAACTTTGTGCGTCATAGAGAGCGCGCCCAGGTCGCGCCATTGGCCGCCGCTGATCGCGCTCACGGGCAGCCGTTCGCTGATCACACCAGCCAGGTCATCAAGCAACACTGCATCCAGAGTAGGCGTTTGTGGGTTAGGCATAGCAGCTCAATCTGTGGGCACACTGCGCGCGTTCAAATAACCAAAGCGGCGCATCATCGCGCCGTGATCTGCAATGACACGGGCTATCTGGCTGGCGGTCAGTTCGTCGCGCCATGCGTTGATGCGGCCCTGGCGGAAAAACTGCGCGCTGCTGCGCGCCAGCCGTTCCTTAAATCCGTGCTGGACTTCCTGGGTTTGTAACTGCTTCAGGTCAGAAAACGCTACCGCGCGCCGGACACGCTCCGGATCAGCACAACCGTCCAGGAATTCGATCACGCCGGAAAACGTTTCGACCGGCTGGCGTAGCATGTCTTCATAACGCACGATGCAGCGCGGCAGCAGCGCGTCATCCACCCAACTGTGTACATGCGCGCTCCAAGACAGGACGCGCTGGGGCAGGTGTGGCGCTAACCGGCGGGCCTGCGTGCTGAGCGTAAAATCGTCATCCGCCAGCACTCCAATTGCGTGATCGGGATCGTGCCCGACATGGTGCGCCCACGAAACCGCCACGCTCAATGGGTTACGCAGCATGTAGATCACGCCCGCCGTAACATCCGATAACACCGTCGGCACACCGTCCACATTGGGTATATACGCATCGTGTATCTTGATAAATACGCGGTCCGGCTGCGCCTGCACGTAGCGCCGCAGCACATCGGGCCGGTAGCGCGCGATCTCCACTTCGCTCAAATCCGACGCTTCGATGCCGGTTTCCTCGTCGAACAGCGCGCGGTCTGCCGCGATCATGGTATAGTCCAGGTCGTTGATATCCGCCGGGCGATCCG
>CAZMNL010000575.1:0-321 GCA_964567525.1 uncultured Anaerolineaceae bacterium | reverse complement strand
GGTATTGCCGGACTTCGGATAGGATGCTAGCCAGATGGCGCTGCCCATACCGTAAAATCCTCTTCCAACCGGTCGGCCAGGTCATCCAGCGTTTGCATATCCACCGGGCGCACGACGCCGCACACACGCACATGCTGCGACAGCGCCGCGAACCGCCGCGCCTGCTCCGGTGTTGCGCCATCGTACAGCATAAAGCGGCGGCGGTAGACCTGCGCGCGCAGCGCCATCATTTTAAACCAGCCGGTCAGCGGCTCGATACTGACGCGGGTTTCCTGGTTGGCGGCCACCAGGATATAGATCGCGCGCAGCGGCAGCGGCCCC
>CAZMNL010000574.1:0-2654 GCA_964567525.1 uncultured Anaerolineaceae bacterium | reverse complement strand
GGGAAGGGGAGCAAAGGCCAACTCATTTGGGTGATTTATTTCCTGGATCAGCCTACTGTTGACGGGGGTGGCCGGGCGAGGCGGTGATCAGGTGTGTGAGATAATGTTACCACACACTGATACCGCTTGCTTAAAGCTAACGGCTTATCGCTTACAGCTTTTTAAAGGAGGAACGATGCGCATGAAACGTTTGGCTCTGATGGTAGTGCCTGCCTTGCTGCTGTCCGTGTTGGGATTCGCGGCGCTGCACGGTACGGGTGTGCTGGCGCAGGATGAGGAAGGGCCGGGGCTGGTCGTGTTTGCGTCCGACCGCACCGGGAACTATGAGATTTTTGTGCTCGATCCGCAGACCGGGTTAACCACGCAGTTGACGAACGACCCGGCCAACGATATCGAACCGGTCTGGTCGCCGGATGGATCGCTGATTGTGTTTGTCTCGGACCGGGACGGGGATTACGAGCTGTACATCATGCGCGCGGACGGCACGGATGTGCAGCAGATCACGTTCAATAACGCTGAGGAGCGCCTGCCGCGCTGGCAGCCGAACGGCGAGTATATCGTGTATTCGTCGGACGTGAATGGACAGTGGGACCTGTACGTGATCTCGGCGGATGGCGCAGTCGTGCGCCAGTTGACCAACGACGCCGCCGACGAGCGCGGCCCGATGCCGGAAGGTCTTCCGGCGGGCGATCAGGGCGCGGTCCCCGGTGGCGCGACTACGACCTTCCCGACGCTGACCCCGGCGGCGACTGCACTGCCGGGTGCGACGGTCAACAGTAATACGCTGAACGTGCGCGGCAACCCTGGCACGGGCGCGCAAATCCTGACCACGATCAACCGGGGTGACGCCGTGCAGGTGCAGGGGCAGTTCTACACCGCGACCTACAACGAAACCTGGGTCCAGATTCGCACGGCGAACGGGACGGTGGGCTGGGTGCTGTCCACGCTGCTGAATCTCAACGTGTCGCTGGCGAACGTGCCGGTGATCAACACGCAGTATATCGCGCCGCCGCCGACGGCCACGCCCACGCCCGAAGTGACCGCCACACCCGCTGTGATCATCGAGTTCTGGTCCAACAAGGGCACGATTGACAAGGGCGAGTGTGTGATACTCTCCTGGCGCGTGCAGGGCATCAAGGAAGTGTATTTCCAGGGGCAGGGCGTCGTCGGTGAGCAGTCCGTCGAACGCTGCCCGGAAGAAACACGGACCTACAACCTGCTCGTGATCCTGATGGACGGCACGGAAGATAACCGCTACATCACGATTACGGTCAACGAGCCGTAAACGGCGATTATTGACAATCGCATAGCAACCGATCCAGGGGCGCACCGCAGCGGTACGCCCCTGCTGCGTTTGGATGTTTGAACGAATGCGCGTTTGCCGTCATAATTGGGGACGTGATGAGATTTTCTCGATGACGATGACCTGAGGGGGAAGCATGGCCCACGAACCCCAACCGCAGCCGGACGACGAATTCGACCCGGATGCTTTGGAGCAGCAAGACAGCGATACCGGCGATACGCCAGATTCCGAACCAGCGGCGCGGCTGTCCGGCGTGGTGACGAGCGCGGACCTGATCGGGCGCACGCTCGAAGGGCGCTACCGCTTTGACGCGCTGCTCGGCGAGGGCACGTTCGCGCGTGTCTTTCGCGTGTACGATCTGCGCCGCCGCGTGAATCTCGCCGCGAAAGTGCTGCGCAGCGATATCGCGCACGAGCCGATGTTCCTGGAGCGCTTCCGGCGCGAGGCGCGCGTGCTGGAACGCTTGCAGCACCCGAACATCGTGCGTTATTACGAGATCGTCGAAAGCGGCGACCTGGTGTTCATCCTGACGGACTATATCGCCGGGCACACGCTGCAATCCGTGCTGCGGCGGCAGGATGGCCCGATGGACTTGCAGGACTCGCTTGATATCCTGACTCCGCTGGCGGCGGCGCTGCACTTTGCGCATAACGAGGGCGTGATCCACCGCGACCTGAAACCGGCCAATATCCTGATCGATGAAAACGGCGGCCTGTATGTGACCGACTTCGGCATCGCGCGTATTCTGACGGATGCGAGCACGCTCACGATGGACACCACCTCGACGGTGGGCACGCCGCACTATATGTCCCCGGAACAGATCATGGTGGGCGAGGTCGGGCCGACGACCGATATCTACGCGCTGGGCGTGATGCTGTACCAGATGTATACCGGGCATCTGCCGTTTACGGGCGATATGACGGATTCGACCGGCACAACGGCGGCGATGCGCATCGTCTACGAGCACCTGCACCTGGCCCCTACGCGCCCGACACAGCTTAACCCGGCGCTGCCGCAGGCGGTCGAAGACGTGATCATGCGCTGTCTCGCCAAAGACCCGGATCAGCGCTACCCCTCGGTGAGCGCGGTGTACGACGCGCTGACCGAAGCCATCGGCACGCCGTCGGTATCGCTGGATGCGGCGGCAGTCGCGGCGGCAACGACTCCGCCGGAACCGCAGGCGGAGCGCGTGCCGACCGGGATCGGGGGGGCGTCGCGCATCGTGCGCGAGGAAGAGATCCCGGCGCGTGATTACGATGACGACGATGACGATGACGACGACGATGATGATGATGATGACGATGACGATGACGATGACGATGACGATGATTATGATCACCTGGCGTGGGGC
>CAZMNL010000573.1:0-2659 GCA_964567525.1 uncultured Anaerolineaceae bacterium | reverse complement strand
TCATGAATTCGCCCAGGCTCGAACAGCCGCGCAGGGACCCGGCTTCGTGGGCGGCGATATCCTGCACGTCCCACAGCGCGCAGTAGGTCGGCTGGTTCCAGTCCGCGCCTTCGAGCGCTTCCAGTTGCGCGACAAAACGCGCCAGTTCGTCGGCGGCGAGCTTGGCGGCCTCGTCGTGGCCCAGCTTGGGGATACGCTCGGCGCGCGGCGCGGCAGCGGCCCGGTCATTGGTCAGGGTCGATGTCTGTGTGTGCTGCATGGTGTGTGCTCCTCTGTTGTCTACAGTGTCTTATTCGTCTTCGTCATCGCGGCCCCAGGCGCGTTTTAACAGCACCGTCGCCGCCGGGATCAAGCTGCCAAAGCGCCCTTCCCCGATGGGGAGTTCGGGTTCGTTCGCCAGGTGCAGCGCGGTCAGGCCGTGCATTAGCGCCAGGTACAGATCGCGCGTCTGCGCGTTACTCAGGCCGGAGTCGATCAGGCCGCTTTCGATAGCGTCCGCGATCACGGCGTCCGCCTCCGCGATCAGCTTACGCCCCTCTTCGAGGCCCTCGTCGTTGGGCACAAACCCCGGCACGGGACGCTCAAACAGCAGTTGGAACAGTTCCGGGTTGTCTTTGGCGAACTGCATGTAATGCCGCAGCGCGGCCTCGTGCGCGCCCCACTGCGTGGTATCCTGTTCGGCGTGCAGCCGCGCCATGCTCTCGCGGAACTGGCGCATCCCGCGCGCGAACACGGCTTCGTAGATCGCCATCATGTTCGGGAAGTAGTTGTACAGTGATGGCGCGCGCATCCCCACCCGGCGGGCGACCTCCTGCATGTTCAGCGCACCCGCGCCGTGCTCGCGCATCACGTCCCGCGCGGCGTCCAGAATCGCGTCGATCATCTCCTCGCGGTGGCGGCGGCGGCGCTCTTTGGGTGTTGGCGCGCGGTGTCGCTGCTTGCCAGAGGCGCGTTCGCTGGTTGTATCAGCCATTGACATTACCTCCATCCGGGGACGGTGCAATCGAAGTGCGCAGCCCGTGAGTCATCAGCAGTTCGGGCGTGCGCGCAAAATCCAGCGTCATGCCGTATTCATCCGCCACCTGCCCGACCTTTTCGAAGTCCGGCGGCAGCGGCGGGTCCTGCTCCTGCACGGCCTCGAAGAAGCCTTCAAGCTGGCCCGGCGTCATGATCACGAGCAGGCGCAGCGGCTCCGCGCCCGCGTTCCAGAAGGCGTGAACGTGTCCGCGCGGCAGCACCACGTAGGACCCGGCCCCGGCGGTGAATACCTCGTCATCCTGCATGACCGTGACCGTACCCGTGAGCACATAGAAGATTTCGTCCTCGCGTTCGTGGAGGTGGGGCGGCGAGCCGAGCGTGCCTGGCGCGAGCGTCCACTCATGCACGGCGACGCCGCCGGGAGTCTGCTGCGAACCAACTTTGAACTGCATAGCGATATCAGCGAAGCGGATACGCGCGCCCGCTGCCGGCTGGACGATAGTGGGGGGAGTCTTGGTGTGCATGGCGATGCCTCCTTGTACTTGGCTAATGCCATTAGTTATGACTATATATATTAGCATAAACTAATTACATTAGTTTGTCAAGTGCCCCGGCTTTGGAGAGCAACCCCGCGCAAACCCGCCAGATACCCCACCGCGCCGAACAGGTGTAAGATCGCATTATCGCCCATACTGGAGACAAGGACGATCCCATGCCTGATGATCACACCACCCGCCTCACCCGCGCCCGGACCGCGCTCGAAGGGCTGTCCGTCGGGGACGCGTTCGGCGAAAACTTCTTCGCGCTGGGCGATGCGATTCAGCGCGTCGTGGCCGAGCGCCGCGCGCCCCAACCGCCCTGGCCCTACACCGACGATACCAACATGGCGCTGTCGGTCTACGAAACCCTGCGCCTGCACCAGCACATCGACCAGGACGCGCTCGCGGCCAGCTTCGCGGAACACTACCACCCGCATCGCGGCTACGGCATGGCGATGCACGGCCTGTTGGCGGCTTATCGCCAGGGCGCGGACTGGCGCGAGGTCGCCCCATCGCTGTTTGGCGGCACCGGGTCCTACGGCAACGGGGCCGCGATGCGCATCGCGCCGCTGGGCGGCTACTACGCCGACGATCTCGACGCCTGCGCCGAGCAAGCCCGCCGCGCCACCGAGGTCACGCACACGCACCCGGAAGCGCTCGCGGGCGGGATCGCGGCGACGGTGGCGGCAGGCGTGGCGTGGCAGGTCCGCGAAGACCGCCCGCTCCCCACGTGCGCGGCCTTCATCGACCGTGTACTGCCCTTCGTGCCGGAGAGCGTCATCCGCCGGAGCCTGACCGATGCCCGCGATCTCCCGCCCGACACGACCGTGCCCGCCGCCGTGCGCGCGCTCGGCAACGGCAGCCGCATCACGTGCCAGGATACGGTCGCCTTCACGCTGTGGATCGCCGGGGAGCGCCTGGGGCGCTATGAGGATGCGCTGTGGTCCACCGCCAGCGCGCGCGGCGACGTGGATACCACCTGCGCGATTGTCGGCGGGATCGTCGTGCTCTCCACCGGTGCGGATGCCATCCCCGAACCCTGGACGCGCCACCGCGAAGCGCTCCCGGCGTGGCCGTTCGAGTCGGGGTAAAATTCACCCCGTATAAGAATCGCGCAAGAAAGCCACAAAAATCGCGCAAGA
>CAZMNL010000572.1:0-2660 GCA_964567525.1 uncultured Anaerolineaceae bacterium | reverse complement strand
AACATCGTGCAGATTCACTCGCTGCGCGACGAAGGCGACCTGATCTTCCTGGTTATGGAGTACCTGCCCAGCGACCTGCACGAACTCGTGCAGCGCGAAGGGCCGCTCGACCGCGCCCGCCTGATGCAGGTGGCGACGGATATCTGCCGTGCGCTGGAAACACTGCACGCCCGCAACGTAATTCACCGCGACATCAAGCCGGAAAACATCCTGATCGGGCCGGAGGGCCAGTACAAGCTCGCCGACTTCGGCCTGGCGCACGTCCGCCAGATTCACGGCGCGGCGGATGCCCAGGGGCCGCAGCCCGGCACGCTGCTGTATATGTCGCCCGAACAGGCTTTTGGGCGCAAAGTCACCGCGCGCTCGGATATTTACTCGCTCGCCATCGTGTTGTACGAAGCCGTCACCGGGCATTACTATTTCCCCTTCGACGAGCACGAAGACACCGACGACATGCTGCTCGACCTGATCGACAACGAGGACCCGCAGCCCATCGACCGCCGCCACCGCACCGTCCCGCAGGAAATCGAAGAGCCGCTGATGCGCGCGCTCAGCAAAAATCCCAACGACCGCCCGCCCACCGCGCGCGATTTTCTGGCCGAACTCAAGACCGCAGTGGCGCGCAGCCGGCATTCGACGCTTTCCAAAAAGCGCCGGGAAATCGCCAACACCCCCCGCCCGGTTGCCACGCCGGACTTGCAGCGCCAGATCTACACGATCCGCACGCTGCGCGATGCCGAAAACCAGCCCGAACTGGCCCGCGACCAGATGCGCACCATCTGGCAGACTCATCCCGGTATTCCTGAAGTTGCCGCCGAGTGGGGCGAAACATTGGTCGCCGTCGGGCGCGTCGAAGAGGGGCGCAACTGGCTAGAGAGCGCCACACGCCTGAATCCAGAGCTGCCCTTCGCACACATGGCGCTGGCGGATATCTATCGCAATACCGACGAAAACGACGAAGACGCCGACGCCGCCATCGTGCAGGCTATCCAGGTGGATTCCGACCTGGTTTACGCGGTTCTCTATGACGACATTCTCGCCGCGCTCATTGATACAACCGCGTACACGCACTATCTCACGCTGTTCCGCGATGCCGCCGCCGAAACACCGACCGCCCCCGTGCTGCACAACCTGGGCCAGGTACTCGCGCTGAGTCCCGCGAACGCGCACGCCGCGACGATTGCCTTCCGCGAGGCGCTGGGCGCCGATGATCGCTACGGCCCCGCCGCCATTGGACTCGCCAGTCTGCTCGTCGAACTGGGCCGCGTGCAGGAAGCGATCCCGCTGCTGGAAAACGCACGGTTCGCCGCTTATCCCGTTGTGCCAGCTTACGACTGGCACAAATCCAACACCGTGTACCAGCGCGTACACGCCTATCTCGCGCTGGCGATTGCCTATGCACAGGCATACCAGATCGAAAGCAGCGTGATCGCGGCCCGCGCCGTGCTGGATACCAACCGCGCCGAACTCAACCATGACGCGCCGGAACTGCTCAACACCTACGCCCAGGCCGCGCGCGCCTGGCTGCAAGAAGATGAAGCGCTGCGCGCCTACAAATTCCTGAACCAGGCGATCCCGCTGGCGGCTACCTGGGGCCACGTGGAGATTTTCGCCCTGCTGGAAGAAGCGCAGGCCACCATCGACAACACCGAACACCGCCCGCGCCAGTGGGATGACGCGGTAGACTGGCTGCGCAAGGGCATCACCAATTTGCGGCGCAACGGCTCCAACGAGAACGACATCCCCCGCGCCATCCCGTGAGTATACGAATCGTCACCGGGCTATACATCCAATACGCAACGGGCCGTTCCAGGTGAACGGCCCGCTTTGTTTTTGCTTATAGCTAACCGCTTACCGCTTAACTCTCCGTGCGGAAACTGTACGTGATCGTCAGGCTCTCGCCCGCCGGGATGCTGACTTCCCAGCGCAGCAGGTTATCCTGCTGGCGTTCGGCTTCCAGCGAAAATTCGAACTGCCACGCCTTATCCAGCCAGCGATCCAGCACGATCATATCCAGGTCGTTTTCGCTGAAGTTGTTGATCTCCAGTTCGACCGTGTGCTGGTAATAGTCGGTCGCGCCGCCCTGGTATTCCCGGCTGTCCCTGCGGTTGACGCGCACATCCGGCAGGCTGCCCACCGTGATACTGCCCTCGCTGTTGAGCGGGGTGGTTTCCACGTAATCGCTGCCCAGGAACAGCCCATCACGGTACGCGCGCACAATGCCCTGTGCCAGCGGAATCTCGGTGGTGTTGCGCACCTTGTAGATCACGTTGACCTGCGGGTCTTCCTGCACATACCACGCCAGCAAACGCCGCGCGGGCAACTCCGCATCCACCAGGTTGACGAACACCATATCACCCGGCACTGCCGAAACCGCGTCCAGCATGTAGATGTGCTGCAAATCCACCGAGCCGACCCCCAGGCCCGGCGCGCCGCCCGGATCGGCGGCATAACCCACCGCGACCTGGTTCATCGTCATGGCGGCGGCCTGCGTCACCTGCTCGCTGAGGTCCACGCGCCCGGCGATCAGGTAAACGCGCGCCGCATCCAGCATCAGGCCGCTGTTGTGAATCTGCGCGAAGAACGCCAGGTTCACCGCTTCACCTTCGCCAATCGCCATATCATAGGTCGGCGTCCAGTGCGCGCCGGCCATCATATAT
>CAZMNL010000571.1:0-2662 GCA_964567525.1 uncultured Anaerolineaceae bacterium | reverse complement strand
GTGCTGACCGCGCCGGTCGCGTTCGCCAGCAGCGCGCAGGCGCGCATCGGAAGACCGTTGAGAATGCCCGCGATAAAGGCCGCGTCGAACGCATCCCCCGCCCCGACCGTATCTACCACCTGATCGACCTCAAAGGCCGGGACTTCCAGCCACCAGTCCGTAGTCAGCACGGTGCAGCCGTTCGCGCCGCGCTTGACAACCGCATACGTCGGGCCGAGCGTCAGCAGTTCGGCGTAGGCTTCCGGCCCGGTGCGGTTGTCGGTCACTAAAGCGGCTTCCTCTTCGGTCAGGAACAGCATATGGGTGTGCTGCAAAACCCACTTGACGTTGTCCTGCCCGGCCATTTTCAGCAGCGGGCCGACATCCATATACACCGGCGTTTGGGTGCGCACGGCTTGCTGCAAGGCGCGCATTGCCATCGCCACGATGCGCTTTTCCACCAGCGTATAGCCGCTGAGGAACAGCGCGTCAGCCTGTGCGATCAGCGCGTCCAGCCCGTCCGGGTAGGGCACGTCGGGGCCGGTCCCATAATGCCCCAGGAAGACGTGTTCGCCGCTGTCGCGGTCGGTGAGCGTGAGTACAATCGTCGATTCGGAATCCGGTGGAGCCAGCACATAATTGAGATTCGCGCCGTGCTCCCGCAGCGGGCGCAAAATGCGTTCGCCGTACACGTCCGACCCGACCGCGCCCGTTACCGATACGTCCAGGCCCAGGTTCAGCGCGGTGATGATCGTGTTGGCTGCGCCGCCGGGTTCGGTGCTGCGTTCGTCGGGGTGCTGGTGCTGCCCGCCCACCACCGGCAGTTTGACCGGCATGATGATGTCGAGCACCAGGTCGCCCAGTGTTACCAGGTGTTTACCCATGTGAGAAATTTAGCCTTTCTGTGTTGCCAGTTGAGAGAGTCCCTCGGCGATATCGCGCACCCTGTACGCCGCGAAAACCTCGTCGGCTTCCAGCGCCGCGACCGGCCCGGCGTCAAACGCGCCGAACCCGGCATACGTCCCGGCAATCGCCACCGCAATCGCACCGACCGTGTCGGCATCACCGGAGAGGTTGGCAGCGTAGATCGCGGTCTGCTGCGGGTCGCCGTCGGCCATCACCAGTACGCCAAAGGCCGCGCCGACGGTTTCCGGCACGCTCAGCGACGTGCCGACCACGTCGTAAATCTCGCGCAGGCGTTTGATCTCGCTGCCGGGACCGCGCGCGATCTTGACTGCCATCTGAATCCGCCGCGCGACCGATGGCCCCAGCCAGGAACGCCCCTTCTTGCGGCCCAGTTCCGCGCCCAGCACGCCCGCACTGATGATCGTACCCAGCGAGACGCGTTCGGTCATGGCGATAGCGACCGCTGCCGCCACCGCGCACGCGCCCGATATGGCTACATTGGTGTTGTGCGTGGGGATGCTCACCGTCGCGGCGTCTTCAATCGCGCCCATCGGGTCGCCGGGGTGCAGCAGCCCGACCGGGGAAATGCGCATGGGTGCGCCGTTGGTGTCGCCCCAGGTGCCGGTCGTATGCGGGTCTTCGCCGCGCTTGAGCGCCTGCACGCCGCGCCGCGTGCTCGGCCCGACATACGGCGAGTCGTCGCCGCCCACGCGGTCATACCATGCGATAATCGCTTCGACCGCCGCATCCAGCGTCACGCCGCCGTGCGTGATGAACGCCTGCGCCAGCGAAAACGCCTGCTCGGAGTCGTCAGTGATGCGCCCGGCGGGCAGCCCGAAATGTACCGGGTGATCCGCCGGACCGGGCTTGAGTTCGGTGATCCAGCCGCCGAACGCCTGCCACGTATGGTCCACGTCGAAATAGGCGGGCATCCCCCAGGCATCACCCAACGCCTGCCCGTACAGGCCGCCCAGAATTTTGTCTTTGAGGTTCATCGCAACCTTCCTAAGTGATAATAGTGATAAGCTTTAAGCTGTCAGCAAAAATCAGACAGTAGCGGCACGCGAATCTGGTTTGCCTCGCCGGCGGTTCAACCCCGTCGGCGGCGACGTATGTATAGACCCCTTCATTGCGCGCCCAGCAAGAGGGGGGCAGGTCGCGCGGTCTGCCCCCCTCTCCAGCGTGTGGGCCAGGGGAGTGAGGCTTTCTAACATCAAGTCGTTCGTGGCCCCGCTGCGCTTACGCCGCTGCGGGAGCGTTCTGCCCGCTGCCGCGCAGCAAGTACTGCCCGCCCAGCCGCAGCCACAGCGCCACGCCCAGCACCAGCCCCAGCGCAAAGCCCACCACAGTATCGCCCTCACCAAGCGCGGTTGTACGCAGGAACAGCATCAGCAGCAGGCCCAGGTACAGCCACAGCGCCAGGATCGAACCCGCCGCGCTGAGCCAGGGCTGCCGCCCGATGCGCTCCACATCCAGCGTAAACGGCAGGTTGATCGCAATGATCGCGCCGGAGAGCGCCGCGATCCCGGCGGCGAGCAGGAACACGTCCGCGTTATCCCACCCCGCGCCGAGGCTGTAAAACCCTTTCGGCGCGGCGAACATGCTGGCCGCGATGATCAGGCCGAAGACCGCGAACATCGCCATGAACATGTGCAGCACGCTCAAACGCTGGATCGCGCGCCAGAACGCCGCGTCGAAGCCTTCGCCCTGCGCCGAGCGCAGCGTGCGCACGCGCACAGTTAACTGGTTTTGCAGCGCGTAGATCACCAGCGCCATC
>CAZMNL010000570.1:0-2671 GCA_964567525.1 uncultured Anaerolineaceae bacterium | reverse complement strand
GGCGGTGGTTTCAAACCCGACGCCGAAGAACACGACTTCTTTGGCGGGGTTGTCCTGCGCGATCTTGATGCACTCCAGCGGCGAATACACGATGCGCACGTCGCCGCCCTCGGCCTTGACCTGGAACAGGTCCTTCTGCGAGCCGGGCACGCGCAGCATATCGCCGAACGACACCATGATCGTATCCGGCATGGCGGCGATGGCGAGCGCCTGGTCGATGAGTTCCTGCGGAGTGACGCACACCGGGCAGCCGGGGCCGTGAATCATGGTCACGCTCTCCGGCAGCAGTTGGTCGATGCCGTGCCGGATGATCGAATGCGTCTGCCCGCCGCAGACCTCCATCAAGCGCCAGTCGCCGGTGGTGATGCGGTGCAGTTCGTCCAGCACGTCGCGGACGCGCTTCGCGTCGCGGTATTCGGTGATGTATTTCATGGTTGATTTTCCACAGTGTCTATGTCGTGCGGTTTACGGTGTTCTGGCGGCGGACGCATTCGGGCACGCGTCGCGCGCGTAGAGCGCCAGCCGCACGGTATCCGGTTCGGTGTCGGTGAAGCAGTGCGTATACTCCTCCGTCAGCACGGCGTTGAGTACGTCCAGGTGTCGGGAGTTCTCATGTACGGTTTCGATCAAGGTCCAAACGTGCGGTGCGCTGCCAATATAGGCGCGCATTTGTGCGATGGTAGCGGGTTCCTGTGCTTTGAGATCGTCGAGATACACGGCGTGGGAATGGCGCACATCGGTGTCGTACAGGTAGTGTTCCATCACTTTGTGGCTGGCGAGGGATTTGTTGTATCGGTTAATCAGAAACACTAAGACATCATCGTCGCCAAACTCGGCTTTGACGCGCTCAATGGTGTGCATAAACTCGTCACGCGGAATGACGCGTTCGGTGTGGGGTAGTTCGTTGATGAAATCCGCGTTGCGACTCTGGTACACGCCCGCCACGATCCAGGTTGCCATCAACAATATGATCGGCACGGTGAATGGTGGTTGTTCCGCCAGTTTGCCTACCGCAAATCCGAATAACAGGGCGATTAGCGGCAGCAGGATTATGACGTGACGAATATGGAACAGGTAGACTACCACTTCGTTTGCCAACAGTGAGAGCAGCAAAATTCCTGAAAACCAGAATGCTACCAGGCTCGCCGCCCGGCTCCAGTTTTTCAGCAATACGACGGTGCTCAGCACAAACAGGAACAGTAAGATCGGATAACCGTTACCAAATACTTTGAAGGCGGTTTCAAAGAAGGTTGTGAAGCTCATGGCGTTGGTATTGGCGGCGCGTTCAGGATTGAATACCCATCCCCCCACCGATATCATGCCCCAGGGTAAATACAATATCCCGCCAAAGGTGAGCATTTCCAGGGTGTGCCACCAACGTTTTCCACGTGGCGCAAACAGCAGATGATACAATCCCAAAGTTGGAAAAGCGAGAATGGCGATAGGTTGAGAATAGAGCAGGGCCGCAGAAGCCAAAACGAGTGCGAATCGTAAACGCCAACTGAGTTTCTGGTCTACTGGAGCTTCAGGGCGTACCGCGTACCAGTAGACCCATAAGAATACAGCGGCAAGCAGGATGTGTAGCGTATACCCGCGCATGTCGTGCAGGTAGATCACTAAGAACGTGGACATGCCGATATAGATAGCGGCAAACAATCCTGCGCGCCGGGATGCCATTTCAGCGCTCAGGCGATAGACCACTGCCACCGTCACCAGGCCACATAATAATGACAGAGCGCGCCCGGCAAACAAGGTCCACCCTACCATGCCTCCCCAGTAGTAGAATACAACTTGGTAGAGTGGGGGCCAGGTGGTCCAGTATAGGGAGGTTTCGATTACGCCACCAAGCGTTAGCGAGCCGTAGTGCGATCCGCCTGAATGTTCATAAGAGAAAATCTCATCGACCCACAGGATATCCTTGTTCAGCCAATCGACACCCATCCAGGCGGTGATTAACAGCACTGGCAGTACAGCGAACCAGGCGTGCCGGTAGCCGGAAGAATCCCGCACTAAGTTACGGCTTGACATGGAACGACTCCTATTCTTCCGCTTCTTCGCCGAGTTCTTCCGCCAGCAGGCCGATCTCGTCCAGCAGGGCGAGCGTCTCTTTGGCTTCCTGCTCGTCGATGATGTTCAGCGCGAAGCCGACATGCACAATCGTGTAATCGCCGACCTGCGCTTCCGGGATGTACGCCAGGCAGGTTTCGCGGACCACGCCGCCAAAGTCTACCTTGCCCATCTGCAAACCGTCTTTTTCGAAGACTTCGATGATCTTGCCGGGAATGCCGAGACACATAATGTTTACGCTCCGTTGAAGTTATGAGCCTCACCCCCCTGGTCCCCTCTCGCGTGACCTACGGTCACGATCCGGAGAGGGGGAGAAAACCAGGGGGAGGGGTCAACTGCCAGACTGTTTAAACTGATAACCCGCGACCGCCGCCTGCCCAAGTGCCAGGCCGCCGTCGTTGGGCGGGACGAGTTCGTGAATCAGGACGGTAAAGCCTGCGGCGCGCAGCCGCGCCAGGGCTTGCTGGACCAGGGTGCTGTTTTGGAAGACGCCGCCGCTCAGCGCGACGGTGGTTAACCCGGTTTTTTCGCGCGCCAGGATGCACGCCTCGCGGATCATGTCTGCGACGCCGTTGTGAAAACGCGCCGCGACGGTCGGGACGGG
>CAZMNL010000569.1:0-2679 GCA_964567525.1 uncultured Anaerolineaceae bacterium | reverse complement strand
CCCCAGGCATATTCCACCAGTTTGTCAACATCAAGTGTGTCGTCGCGCTCAAAACGGTGCGTGGTGAGCGTGGCTTTCTGGATGCGCTCAACCTTGAAGGTCCGCAGGCCACCATGCGTCAGGCTGTATCCGACCACATAAACGCCCTCACTGAGCAGCGCCGGCTCAAACAGATACGGCTGGAATTCGTAGGTGCGAGGTTCGTTGCGGCGGTGACTCTGGTAGGTGATGGCGATGGTAATGCCCTCTACCCAGGCGCGGATCATGTTTTCCCATACTTGAGCGCGATCGGGGTCCGGCATGTGATTGCTTTGCAGGCGGTGTGTCGTCGCGCCCAACATCAGCTTCGCCGGATACCGCAACGGAACCGCCATTTTTTCCAGCGCGTTGATCATCACAGGTGGCACATAGCTCATTTGACGAATTGCCCGCCGCATCGCAAGATAAAGCATCAGCGACTCGCCCACATTGACGCGCACGCTGGAAATGTAGTCAGTGGGGCAGATCCAGTAGCGATGATCACATTCCTGAACCATCACGTCAGCCAATGCGTTTACGTAACGCAGGGCAGTATGACGGCTCACACCTAATCGATCGGCCAGTTCCTGAATGGAAATGCCGCCGCGCGATGCTGCGCTGACCAGCTCAATTTCCGTCTGCCGCAACCCTTCGGCCTTGCTCAAACCCCGGCTCATAAGACTCCTCTTTCGCTACCTATCTCTCATTATCTGAGTCGCATGGTGCAAGTACTGCACCAGCGCGGTAGTTGGTGTACAGCGCATCTTGTGATCGCGTATGGCGTCGAGATTGTGCGCGTAACGCGGGTACTGTAGCACGCCAGCGTGAGCATCGTCAGCACCTTGCCCGTGACGTTGTCGCTGAGATACGGCGGCGGGAACTTGTCGCCGAACGCCGTGATCGCAAATGGCAGCGGCGCTCTGGCTTCAGTTACTTGAGGGGTGTGCGCCCCTCGTGCTTGCCGCCGTGCCCCATGAAGTGGATCACGCGCTGCTGCTGCCCGGCGAGCATATCGCCGAGTCGTTCCAGTGTGGCCGGGTGCGAGCGTTCCAGGGTGGCGCGGTGCTTTGGCTCGGCGAACACGTCCGTCAGGCGCTGCCATTCCTCGTCGATGCTGAGCGGCGCGATACCGTCGCCTAACGGGTCCGATGCCGCCGAGGTCGAAGTCGTGCGATGCGTCGCCGTTGCAGGTGACGGTGACGTGCGTGCCGGATGTGGTGAGGGTGATTACCATGAGGTTTCCCCAGGTGTACGCGCATAGTAAGCTGTGCTTATTGTAGGCTATTTCCGGCCCCGAACAACTCCGGCGCGCGTCACCCTGGCGTGGAGAAATTAATGTGTCACGCGCAAATGACATGTGACAGGTTGACAGGTTTCAAAACGTGTCACAACCTCGTCGAGTTAACCGGCAGCGTTCAGCAACGAAAAAGGGGGCGGTTCGCCCCCCGTGATCACCCCTTACCCAGCAGTCGCCGGACGGTGTTGTAGCTCGTACCCAGCGTGCGCGCGATCTCACGATAGCTCATGCCCTGCTCGACCAGCGCCTGCACCTCGGCGATACGTGCATTGCGCATCTGCTCGCGCTCGGTGAAAGTCGTGCGGGGTGCGTGCTGCTTTCGAAGATTCTGCATCACCCAGCCCGGTGAATAGCCCAACCGCGCCGCGATCTTGACGTGGCTCAGCCCCTGCGCGCGCAGTTCCCGTAGTTGGCGCAGTTCATCATCGCTGGCCGGGGCCTTGCTGCCCACATACCCACTTCGTTCGCGTTTCTGGCCGGTTAGCGCTTCGTAAAACGTCGTGCGCAGGTGGCGGAACAGCACGCGCGTATGATTGTTGCTCCAGCCGTGCCTGTCCTGGATTTCGCGCTGATTGTAGCCTTCCATGATGTCGGCCATCACCAGGCGCATATCGGCGTGATAGTGTTCCGGCAGCAGTACAAATCCGCGTTGGATTCCCGCTTCCAGGTCGAGGCGCTCATCTGCGAGCAGGATTTCGCGGGGATATTTCGGCTGGTGCTTTTTGCGCGATTTGTAAACCTTGACGGACAAGGCGTCTTCGCCGGTGAATTTGTCGGCATCGGGCGTCATGTCCTCGGCGTAATCGGTCTGTCGCTCGACGATGCGCTGGTGCAGGATGGCGTGCTGATAGACCTTCCTGGCATACGCTACCCAGACTTTCGCGCACCTGGCCGACCACCCCGCCGGTTCTTCGCGGAATCGCTGCCAGAGGACGATGCGGGTTTTCTGCAATGCTTCGTCACGATCATGTGCGCCTTTGCCGGGGAAGGCACGCGCGCCCCAGATGAGCAAGGTGCGTTCAATCGGGTTGAACCGGTCCTCAAACTGCTGGTCGATAGTCGTGGAATCCGTGTAAGGCTTTTCCAAGAAAATAAACGTAACTACTCAGGCTGGCCCCCAAAAAGGGCTTGAAAAAAGGCGCGATAGGCCGATAATAAAGGCATGACAGAGACACCTCTCTTCCCACCCGACATGACGCGGGAGCAACTGGAAGCGCTCGACAAAGAGCAGCTGATTGAGTTGATCCTGGCGTGGCAGCAGCAGATGCGGCAAATGGCTGTGCGGCTGCGGGAACTGGAAGATCAGGTGGCGAAAAACAGCGGCAACAGCGGCAAGCCACCGAGCAGTGATGGGTTGAAGAAAA
>CAZMNL010000568.1:0-2687 GCA_964567525.1 uncultured Anaerolineaceae bacterium | reverse complement strand
CGCGGGCGCGGTCTTGAACGAAACCCGTGATCGTCCTGCGCCACGAATCCGCCGAACGCTCGACCACCGCCGAGGGGATCGCCGATCACGTGCTGGTCTACGCGGACCCGGACGATCTGCGCGCGACGTTGGCGCGGCTGCTGATCGCCATCACACGCGATACCCTGCCGGGTCCGCTGTAGTTGCTCTCTACTGCCCCGCCCCGTCCAATAACCGGATCGCGTCCTCCACGCGCGCGCTGAGGTCGTGCAGCAGGCTGAGCACGAACATCGTATCGTTGGCCTGGCGTGGCGGAAACAAGCGCGTCCAGTACGTGTAGGCGGCGGAGAGCCGGTCCACGTCCAGCAGCGCGTCGAGGCGCGCGGCGTGGTCGTCGTGCCCGCTGCGCAGGTACGCGCTCAGCGCGCCCTGAAACGCCGGAGTCAGCGACTCCACGCGGCCCAGCACGGAGTCAAACAGCCCGCGATCCCAGCCCCCGCGCGCGGTCAGCGCCCCTTCAGACACCTCTTGCAGCACGTCACCGAGCGCGATCAGGTGGTCCAGCAGGCGCAGGCGCAGCGGTTCGGCACGGCGTGCCCGGCGGCGTGCCCGGACGCGCAGGGCCAGCACTGCCCCGGCGCTCAACATGCAAAAACAGAGTATCAGTATGTAAAAACCGTGTATCAGCACGCACTCTCCCGGCCCGAACCCACGACTTAACTCGTGATAAGTGGCACAATCTGGAGTATACACCCATGCCGCAAGTGTAATCGCTTCCCGTGCCGCAGACAAATAGTTTGGATTGCATTGGAAACACCGTATAAGTTCATCATAACTGCCGCTGCAAGGCGTTCCGGACTGGTTTTTTGACACACTTTGATTTAATCTCCACTACGGTTTATTAAGCAATTGACTTAATAGACATTTATCCAAAATCGATCCACTCGTGCGCGTGTAATGCTGTGGCAGCGAAGTTATGAATTTTGTAAACAAACCTGCTCTACAGTAGGCGGAACGGTATGTACACACTGAACGCACGCAAGCGTATCGAAAGCAGGCCGGGGCAGGAACCGGTTTGCAAAGCGTCATTATCTGGCTGGGTGCATGCTGTACATGTTGGACAAAAAATCATGGCGTTTACAGTTATCAAAAATTCTGACGAACCCATCCTGCTGCTGCGCGTGGTCCTGCCGGACCTCTTCGCGGAGGACGGACTGGCGAACCTGAAAGCGCAGGTCTTGCGCTATCAGGAACAGGAAGACGCGCCGCTATACGTGATCTGGGACTTCATCGGGCAGGAGCTTGGGGCCAGCGACGTGCAACTGCTGGTCTATGACGCGCAGGAAGACCCCAACGGCACGGTCGCCGATCCCCGTCTGCGCGCGCTGTTCGTCACCGATCACCCGGTGCTTGGCATTCTCCAGCGCAAGGTGCGCGAGCAGTTCGGCGTGACTGTGTGGCAGTTCTTCTCCGTCGATGATGCGCTGGCGTGGGCGCGCGCGCAGGTGGAAAACGGCGACACCTGACCGTCTGCACGGCGCGCTGCGTGCGGGTGGTGATTACGCAGGACCGGACTCAGGTGAGTCCGGTCTTTTTGTTGCGAATCTTGCCGCAGAGCACGCAGCGGGCGCGCAAGAAAAACGCAGATGATCGGGGCGCAAGACGCCGCCGAAGGGTATAATCGGCATACTGCCGGTGAGTGGTGTATGCCGCGCACCGGGTACGGTATGAACCGGAAAAATACACAGGCGCGCGCGTGAGGAGGTTTTGGTGATGCGGAAACGATTAGGGCTGGCAGCACTGCTGCTGGTGTGGCTGCTGGGAGGGCTGGCGCTGCCGGTCGCCGCGCAGGATGGCGAGGGACTCTCGCCGGAGGACCAGGCATTACTGGACCGCGCAAATGCGGCGCTCGCGGCGTTGGTGGCGCTGGATAACGTGGCGGTGGATTACCAGGGGCATGAGACGTTCGAGGTGGCGATCCTGTCGTCGGTGGTGCAGACCGGGATGACCGGCGTCGTGCTGTTCGTCGAGTCGCCCAATGTGACGGCGCAAATGACCGTTACCGAAGACGTGACTTACCACTTGGCGGACGTGCCGCAGCAGGAAGTGTACACCTTGACCGCTGACGTGCTGCGGGTGGCGGGGCAGGTCTATGTCCGGGCCGGGCGCACGGTCGCGGTCGGGGATGAGGATACCATGCCGGTTATGCCGGAGGGGTGGGTACAGGTTGAGACGGACGGCGCTTACCCGGCGCTGCGTGTTTTGCCCCTGGATAGGCTGCTGGCGGGTGACGTGGCCGGGTGGCTGCTGCCGCTGCCGCTGGAGGCCGGGGCGGTCTTCGAGTCGCCCGCGCTGGTCAAGCTCGATACGGCACAGCGCGACGGTGTGACGGTCGATAACATCGTGATCATGCTGGAACGCGCCGGGACCACCGACGACGGCGACACGCTGGAAGCCACCACCGAGATCATCGTGACGCTGGACCCGGACGACGACATGCTGCTTGGCTACGCGATCACGGAAACGCTGACTCTCACGACACTGGACGCCAGTAGGTCCGGCATCCAGGCCCGCGCCGAGATTGCCGTGATCTTCACCGCGCACAACGCCGAGGGCGTGGAACCGGCAGCCGCGCCGGTCGGGTAGCGGCAGCTTGGCGGAAATAACCCTGCGGTTTTTGTAGGGGCGACTTTCTAAAGTCGCCCTGG
>CAZMNL010000567.1:0-2688 GCA_964567525.1 uncultured Anaerolineaceae bacterium | reverse complement strand
CTGCCCGAAGGCATGGACCGGCAGGATCGCTTTGGTGCGCGGCGTGATGGCAGCTTCGATCTGCACCGGGTCAATATTGCCGGTTTGCAGATCGATATCGACAAAGACCGGTTTCGCGCGCTCGTACAGGATCGCGTTGGCCGAGGCGATGAAGCTAAACGAACTGGTGATCACCTCGTCGCCGGGTTGTAGCTCTGCTGCGATGGCGGTCAGGTGCAGGCCGCTGGTGCCGGAGTTCACGCTCACTGCGTAGGCGCTGCCATTGTAGGCGGCTAAGGCGTCTTCAAAAGCGGTAATCTTCGGTCCCATGCTTAACCAGCGCGTTTTGAGCACTTCCAGCACGGCGTCAATTTCGCGCTGCGTTAAATCTGGGGAAGACATCGGAATCTGCATAGAACAATCTTATTCCTTTTGTAGCGGTTTCGCAGGTACGCCGACCACCGTCGTGCCTGCGGCAACGTGCCTGGTGACACATGCCCCCGCGCCGATGATGGCATCATCTTCGATAACCAACGGTTTTTCGCGCGTACCGTTGACAATATTGGCTCCGGTGCCAATGTAGACACGTTGACCCATATGCACCCAGCCTGACACATGCACACCAGGGGCCAACGTTGTAAAATCCCCCATGATCACATCATGCCCGACGGTACAGTCAATGTTAATCTGCACGTACTTGCCAAGTGTGATATTCACGGTCACGATATTCCCCGCGCAGATCACGGTGCCTGCGCCGATGTTCACCCAGCGAGACATTTCAACATTCGGGTGGATGAGAGTAGCTGGTTCGTAACCTGCTGCCGCTGCTTTCTGCATCGTAATTGCGCGCGCACGCGGCGCGCCAATGCCCGGTACGACTTTGGCCGTCGGGAATTGCTGACGGCAGGCTTCCAGGCTCAGTACGGGGATATCATTCAGTGTGGTTCCCTGTACAGCTTCGTTATCGTCAATAAAGCTGACCAGGCGATAGCGTTCCTGCTCACGATTACACGACTCAACCAACCACGCAACTTCGCGGGCCAATCCTCCGCCACCATAAACGATAATTTGTTGTAGCGTCATCTGCTACTCCCTCTATCCTGGCTGCCTGTGAACTCAGCCATAGTCGCTTCACCTTGAGCGCTAATGCCCTCGCGTTTGATCACTTTCCAGAGCGTGATCGCCAGAATGCGAACATCCAGCCACAGCGACGCGTGATCGACGTACCAGACATCGTGCGCGAACTTGTCTTCCCACGAGATCGTGTTGCGCCCGTTGATCTGCGCCCAGCCTGTGATCCCCGGCCTGACTTCGTGCCGCCGCGCCTGTTCCGGCGTGTACAGGTCAAGGTAATGCATCAGCAGCGGACGCGGCCCAACCAGGCTCATATCACCCTTCAGCACGTTGAGCAGTTCCGGCAGTTCGTCCAGGCTGGTACGGCGCAAAAACTGCCCGAACCCGGTCAGGCGCTCGGCGTCCGGCAGCAGGTTTCCGCCGGAATCGCGCGCGTCGTTCATGGTGCGGAACTTATAGATCGTGAACGGTTTCCCATGCAGACCGGGGCGCTGCTGCGCGAACAAGACAGGCGTACCCAGTTTCACGCGGACCAGCAAGGCCAGTACCAGCAAAACCGGTGAAGCCAGCACCAGCACCGGGACCGTCAGCAGCAGGTCCAACAACCGTTTACCGGGATAGCTCTTGGGAGAATTCGACATCAGAGTTTACGCTCCACGGCTGCGAGCAGGATCGCTTCTAGCGTGCGCGCCATATCATCGCGCAAAAAACGAGTATAGGCCAGTTCGCGCGCGGCAGTGGATGCCGCCGTGAGGCGCTCCTGATCCTGCGCGAAGCTGCACAGCGCGCGCGCCGCTGCTGCGGGATCGTCGGGCGGCAGCACGATCCCCGCGCCGGTTTCTTCGAGCAGGTCCGCCTGCCAGCCGCGATAATTGATCGCAATGGGTTTACGCGCCGCCAGCGCATCAAAAAACTTGTTGGCAGAGTTATTCCACATCGGCGGCAGATTGATAAACAGTGAGATGGCAACCGCTGCCGCCGCGAGTACATCCGGCAGGTCTTGTTTGGGGATGGGGTCCCATACCCACAGGTTATCATCCAGCACGCCGCGCTGCTGTGCGTGTTCGATCACGCGCGCACGCTCTGCGCCGTTCCCTACCAGCAGAAAGCGCACTCCCGGCGCGATCTCGCGCGCGTGCGCGGCAATATCGACCAGGTACGCTACGCCGTTGATTAGTCCGAATGTGCCGGTATAAACAATCAGCGGTTGATCCGGCGTCAAGCCCAGCCGGGCGCGAATCGCGCTGCCCCGTTCGGGCGGCACATCGAACAGGTTCACATCGCAGCTATTGGGGATCACGGTCACGCGTGTTTCGGGTATCCCGCGCCGTACCACGCCCTCCGCCATGCCTGGTGAAAGTGCGACCACGTGCGCGGCGCTGTGATAGGCGATCCACTCCAGCGCGCGCGCCGCCGCGCGCTGCACCGGGTTTTTCAGCGCACCGACCGCGATAGGCAGTTCCGGCCACAGGTCGCGCACCTCAAACACCAGCGGGACGCGGTGGCGCAGCTTGCCAGCAATGCCCGGTATGGCAATGGTCAGCGGCGTGCTGGTCGCAAAAATTACGTCGGCGTGGTGGCGGGCTGCGTAGCGGCTGGCCTGCGCTGCAAACTGGGTAAAGGCCCGGATGCGCG
>CAZMNL010000566.1:0-2695 GCA_964567525.1 uncultured Anaerolineaceae bacterium | reverse complement strand
CCGGTCGAACTGGAACGCTTCCGGGTGCTGGGCGGTCTGTGCGCGGAAGCCATGCAGCGCGCGATCAACCGCGTCAGGCCGGGACACACCGAGTACGAGATCGCCGCCGCGCTGGAATACGAAACCTACAGCCGGGGCGTGCGCCCGGTGGTCGCGCTGGTCGCCACCGATGCGCGCATTTACGGCTACCGTCACCCGCTGCCGACCGGTAAGATCATGGAGAACTACGCCATGCTGGTCCTGTGTGGGCGCAGGGGGGGGCTGACGTGTTCGGTGACGCGGCTGGTGCATTTTGGCGCGCTGCCGGAAGAACTCCAACGCAAGCAGCAGGCGTGCGCCGAAGTGGACGCCGCGATCCAGGCGGCCTCGCAGCCGGGCGTGACGATGGGCGCGATGTTCGACGTGATCCAGGCGGCGTATGCGCGCGTGGGCTTCCCCGACGAGGAACAACTGCACCACCAGGGCGGCATCGCCGGTTACGGCACGCGTGAGGCGCTGGCCCTGCCCGGCAGCGATATCGCGCTGGTCGCGGGCATGACCTGCGCCTGGAACCCGTCGATCACGGGCGTCAAGTGCGAGGACACGACCCTGGTCACGGAGGCCGGACAGCCCACCGA
Source organism: uncultured Anaerolineaceae bacterium (assembly GCA_964567525.1). GTDB lineage: Bacteria > Chloroflexota > Anaerolineae > Aggregatilineales > Aggregatilineaceae > CAYRNY01. Next base: position 2,078 of record CAZMNL010000566.1, on the reverse strand, counting down.
AATCCTGACGCCGATGTTCGGCTGGCCGACCGTGGCCGTCGAGGTGGACGGGACAACTTACGAGCGCCCGCTGATTTTAGAGATCGTGTAATCGCGCGCATGTGACGCGCCACCCCTGCGGGCGAAGCCCGCGTGCCATGCGCTGAGGCGCATGGCAGACGCGATGTACATCGCGTAAGGGGTGGCGCTGCTCTGCGGACCGTAGGAGCGCTATTGGTGACAGGTCAGCTACGCAAGCCTGATCGGTTGGACGCCCAAAGGCGAGGGATCGACCTACTGGCTGGAACCAACGGAGGGTTAAACTCTTCGCAAGACACTAAACGGCCCCTGGACCAATCGGCTCAGAGGCTATTTGATTGTTTCAATAATCTGATATCTCGATTTTGACAATGATCGAGCCGTAATTGTCTCGCACATCATTGTCGTGCATACGCAATTGAAGAATTCCGGAATACTCGCTCGAAAACTCCGCGTAATTGCCAATCCTGATTACCGGGCTTGGACCAATTTTGGCAATCAGACTACCTGATCGAGCCAGAATCTCAAATTCATCGTAGTAGATTTCGTGATCAATACCGTTCGCATCTGTCCAGATATCTGGAAAACTTGGACCGTATCCAACCCGTACAGCCCAATTTCCTGCTGAATAAGCGATTTTTACCTGTTGACCTTTTTTGACCTCAATTCCTGTTGATTGCCATCCTTCGAAACCAGATACTGGCACAGAGAAAGTTTGATTGGACTTTGCATCAACAGTATCCCTATCAATCCAGATGGTCCACACAGCCTGCAATCCAAACAACAACCCGATTCCAAACAGAAATAATCTTACTAATAGATTGAGTTTTAAAGGTAAGAACGAAACCTCGATACCAACGGGCAATTGAAAACTTGTTATTTCTTTGCCCAGCAAAGCCGCAATGATGAACACAACGCACAGAATTAGATAAAAGATGCCTGGATTTGTTGAAGCGCCTATCGACATATGTATCTCCTCGACACGGTTGAATACTATTGTCAGGAGCATAGTTCACTAATGTAGTCGATAGATTTAGTATATTTTACTCTGATAAAAAAATAAAGGATCTCTGGGATTTGGCGGGGTAAATCCCATATGCAGGGATAAATTCGGCAAACAATGTCCTTGCATTTGGTGGCTACCCCGCCAAATCCTAAAGATCCAAAATAAAGTAAGGTTAAAAAAGCGTCTCGTAAAGACACGAACGAACGTCAGGTCGTCGAGTGGTTCAATACTATAAGGGAGGCTCCAGTGAACCTCCCTTACGTCGTATTCTTCAAATCTAGCACCGATTCTACAACCGCTCGACGCCGCTGCCCGCCGACGCCCGGCAGACGTAGATTTCCGGCGTCAGGCCGGTTGCCTGCTGGTACGCCGGGCCGACTGCCGCGACCAGGGTATCGACCGCGCCATCATCCACCAGCGCGACCGCGCACCCGCCGAACCCCGCGCCGGTCATGCGCGCGCCGTAACAGCCCGGCTGTGCGTTTGCCAGGTCGCTGATCACGTCCAGCTCGCGGCAGCTCACCTCGTAATCGTCGCGCAGGCTGGCGTGACTCTCGCGCAGGGCCGTGCCCACCGTCTTGAGTCCGCCCGCCCGCAGCGCCGCCACCGCGACCTGTACGCGCATGTTTTCCGTGACGATGTGCCTGGCGCGGCGGTAGAGCACGTCGCCGAGCATCTCTTTGGCGTTTTCCACCTGCGTAGGAGTCGTGTCTCGCAGCGCCGCCACGCCGAGCTTTTCGGCGGCTTCTTCGCACTGCGCCCGCCGTGCCGCGTATTCGGAGTCCACCAGGCCGCGCGCTTTTTTGGTGTTCAGAATCACCACGCTGACGCCCTGTGGCATCGGCACGGGAGTTGTTTCCAGCGTGCGGGTGTCGATCAGCAGCGCGTGGCCTTCGACGCCCATCGCCGAGGCCATCTGGTCCATCACGCCGCACGGCATCCCGATAAACCGGTGCTCCACCTGGACGCCCGCCAGCGCCTTATCGACCTGCGCCATGCGTGCCCCGGCCAGCGCCAGGCCGAGTTCGAGCATCACCACCTCGACCGCCGCCGA
>CAZMNL010000565.1:0-2698 GCA_964567525.1 uncultured Anaerolineaceae bacterium | reverse complement strand
GAAGCGCACGGTTTTAGACCGATCCGCCTTCGGCGGGCTAAAGCCCTGCATGGAACTAAAAGGCGGGTGATGCGCATCACCCGCCTTTTTGCGTTATCGAGATTCTGCCCTGCCCTGCTGTTTATCGGGTGTGGTGCATTTGTCTCTCGCCTGATGCGCGCCTGTACGACGCAAACAGCAGCAGTACCAGCGCCACCAATAACAGCGTATAGCCCGCGAACCCGGCCCCGGCGCGCACATCGATCTCGAAGTCGTGCAGCAGTTGCCCCGCGCGCGACAGGCCCCACCAACTGCTGATGATGCCCAAGACCAGCACAACCTGTAACAACGCCGTCTGTAAGCGGGAGGGCGCGCGGGCGAACAGCATCGCCCCGCCAACAGAGGCGGCGCTCAGCAGCGCCAAAAGCAGCATTTGCCGGTAGTTGGGATCATCCGTCGCGGTGGTGAAGAAGTCCTTCGGCGGCACAAAACGCAGCGCCAACAGCAGCACCCCAACGCGCACGATCCAGCGCACGCGTGGGTCGCGGAGTCCGTTGGCGGTCAGTGCCAGCGCCGCCAGCAGCGCCCACAGCGGCGCGCGCAGCAGGAAGCTGGTCAGCATGGGCGGTGAACTGCCGCGCACCGCCGGGTGCAGACTCGCCCATTCCGCCAGATCGTAGCCGTGCATGGTGAACCCGGCGGTATCATGCGCGTACCAGGGCAGATGGTAGCACCCCAACGCCAGCAGCAAACCGGCCAGCAGCCATCCTGCACGTTGAAACATCATGCGCCATCCAATCCGGTTGCCAGATCGTCAATCTGCCCGCGAATGGCGTCATCTTCGTGCTGCTGGCGCTCGAAAAAGTCGGTCATAAACTGGCTGCGCCGCTGACGCAGCGCCATCGGCGCGACCGCGCGCACGTCGTCTACGTCCGCCAATAAGCGCCCATCCGCCGCCGCACGCGCGCGCGCCGCTTCGAACATGGCATATTCGGCGCGGTGCGAATCAATACCCAACTGCTGCACGAGTTTCAGACCAACCTCAATTGCCATATCGTCCAGCACGGTTTCCTTGAGCAGTTCGCGCGCCGTGATGATCTCTTCGCGGGCATGTTGCATCATTTCCGCCCATTCCAGCAAAAACTGCCGCCGGTTGGTCTGGTAACGCCGCACACGCCGGTAAACTTCCAGGCGCTCTACCGGGTCAAACAGGCCCTGCACAGGCACGCGCAGCCCAAAACGGTCCATGATCTGCGGGCGTAAACGCCCCTCTTCCGGGTTCATCGAGCCAATCAGTACAAAATGCGAGCGAAATGTGCCGGACATCGCGCCGCGCCGCACGGTATAACTGCCCTGCGCCGCCGCATCCAGGATCGCGTCAACGATCACGTCATCCAGCAAATTCACCTCGTCGATGTACAGCAGATTTTGATCGGCGCGCGCCAGAATCCCGCGCTCCAGACGCACACGGCCCTGCTGCACCGCGATGCGCTCGTTGATGCCGCCAACCACATCTTCCAGGCGCGCGTTAAGCGGCAGTTCGACCAATTTCACCGGTTCATAGCGCACCTGGGGCGGTGCGTCCACGCCGGATTCATCGTCATCTGCCAGGATTTCGTTATAAGGCAGCAGGTCAACCAGGCTGCGCACGGCGGTAGTTTTGCCCGTGCCACGCGGACCGATCAACAGCACGCCACCCACCGCCGGATTGATCACTGCCAGCAGCAGCGCGGTGCGCATCTCCATCTGCCCCACAATCGCCAGGAACGGATACGGCCGTTGCTCCGCCAGCCCCAGATCAATTTCCGGCGTGCGCAGCACACGCCGCGCCCCGGACTCGTTGAGCAATTCCAACAGCCGGGACCGTTGTGCCCCCGAACTCAGATCGGGCAATCCGTCAGTCATCGCCTCTCACCTTCACATATCGTCATCGCGCGCAGCATCTTGCTCGGATAGCGAATCGTGCAGGACTTGCTCACGGGCATGGCGGGCTTTGCGGTCGGTCTGGCGTTCTTTGGCCTGCTGGTAACGAAGCTGTTCCTCCGGCGTTTCCACGCAAAGCGCCGGGACCGGGCGCGGGCGGCCCTGGCGATCAATTGCCACATACACCAGGTACGCCGTGTTGGTATGCACGGTCGTTCCTTTGAGCGGGTCCTCCGCCGACACCGAAACACGCACTTCCATCGACGTTCGCCCGGTATAGGTCAGTTCGGCGGTCAGCGTGACGAAGTTGCCGACATAGATCGGCTCCTCAAACGTCATCGAGTCAATCGCTACCGTCACGACCGGCGCGCGCGAATGGCGCATAGCTGCAAAACCGCCCGCCTCATCAACCAGTTTCATGATCACCCCACCATGCACGTTCCCAAATGCATTGGCATGTTCGGGGTTCATCATCATGCTAAGCACCACGCGCGACTCTGCCACGCATTTCGGGGTCAGGTCATCCGCAGCAGCCATCAGTCCATATCCGGGCGCTTATCCGAAACACGTTTGAAGATATCCGGGTCCTCGTCCAGCACGTCCACAATGCTGTAATCCAACTCCGCCGTCATCGGCGGCAGCGGCGCACGCGCGGGCAGACGTAGAACACGTGGACGCCGCGGAACAGCTCGCGCTAGATCGCCTCACGAACCACCAGCGGGTCGTAGGGCTGGACGAAGGTGCGCACCGCCAGCCGGTCCACCGGCGGCGTGGCAATCAGGCTCATTTCGCGCAC
>CAZMNL010000564.1:0-2702 GCA_964567525.1 uncultured Anaerolineaceae bacterium | reverse complement strand
GACGCAGTGTTCGGGCGGCGATGGATGCCTCTGCACGCTATCGCCGCATAAAAAGCTAGCGGCCCTGGGGACGCATTCCCCAGAGCCACCACGCACCTTACCAATCTATGACAGACTGCCTAACAAATTCGGTGAGCTAAGGAACCAAAGTGATCCAAAATGAGGCGAAAGGTTGTCGGGGTGCCCGGACTCGAACCGGGGACCTCTGCGTCCCAAACGCAGCGCGCTAGCCAACTGCGCCACACCCCGTATACCTTGCCAAGTATACCCGCCGCCGCCGTGCGTGACAAGGGCCTTTTTGGGGGGCGGGACCGGTAAACGCCACAAACGCCCCGCTTGATGCGGAGCGTTTTGTGGATTATTACAGGCTGGTAAGCCCACTAAACCGGCCAGTCACCCTCCGCGTAACCGATGCCCAGCGCGCCCGGCCCCACGTGGACACCGAGCACCGGCGCAGTCGGGACCATTTCCAGGTACAGGCAGTTGAAGGTTTCTTGCAGCCGGGCAAGCAGTTGTTGGGCCACCGAGGGATCATTGCCGTACAGCGCGATGGCGCGAATCGTCGCACCTGCACCGAGATGCTCGCTCATGTTCTTGATGAACACCTCACCGGCTTTAACCAGGCTGCGCGCACGACCGGCGGGTACATACGTCCCGGCCTTGTCACCCGTCTTGGCGACCGTCACCACCGGTTTGATATTGAGCGCCTGCCCCACCTGGTAACGCACGGAGCCAATACGCCCGCCTTTATACAGGTAGGTGAGATCATCCACGCTGAAAAACATCCCGCCGTATTCGTGATCGCGCTGCATCAGCGGAAGAATGCGATCAACGGTATAGCCTGCCGCCGCCGCGCGCGCCGCCGTCAACACCTGGATGCCGAGCGCCGAGGTCAGCGTGCCGGTATCATGCACTGTGATATCCAGGTCGGGCAATTCGCGAGCCGCCTGCCGCGCCGCGTTGACCGTCCCACTCAGTCCCTCGCTGAGATGGATCGAGAGAATCGGCTTACCTTCCGCGCTCAGTTCGCGGTAGAGTTCCACAAACTCCGCGACGGTAGGCTGGGAAGTCGTGGGGTGAACATCACCCTTCCCCAGCCGTGCGTAAAACTGTTCTGGGGTCATATCAATGCCGCTGCGATAAGTTTCTTCGCCAAACGAAATTTTGAGCGGGTTCACGTGGATATGGTAGCGTTCGAATTCTTCTGCGGGTAAATCGCAGGCAGCATCCGTGATAATCATCGGCGCGCTGGCTGAAGGTACAGGTTGTGCCGTCACAGGGGTTTCTCCTTATTATTCTGGTTGTATCAACTCTGCGTGTAATAACACCGGAACAAGCCAAAAGACTCGCGAGATTGCGCAACAGGTCCGCGACACCCGGCATTGAAAACGCATTCAGGGGCCTGCAAGCCCCTGAATCGTGGATGATCAACTGTAACCCTGCCCCATCCCGCGCGACCTGACATTCAGGTGATGGGAACGCTCAAGCGCGCGTGAGCCATTACGAACCGGAATCGCTGCCCGCTTCAGCACCGCCCAGCGGCATGATCTCGCCGGTGATTTCCAGCGAGCGTACTACCGGCATCAGCAGCACTTCATCCCACAACTGCGGGTTTTCGTCCTCCGAAATGACGAGCAGAACCAGCACCCAGTCGTTTTCGCCGGTTTGCAGCGCATAGATGACGCCCCCGGTAAAGTCTTCCTGGAGGATTGCGCGTGCTGCCGGATATTCGGCGGCGTCATACGGCTGGATCGTCTCGCGTTCAATATCCATCATCTGCACCAACAGGTCGCCGGGAGTTGTCACACCACCGGTCATCAGCAGCGACTGGTCATTGAAACGCAGCACGGCCAGCGCGGGCTGCACGGGTGTGTCATTAAACTGCGCGGCGTCTTCTTCACTGGCGAAGAACAGCACCGCGTACAACCCGATCTCAGAGTCGTTCAACTCGTCGTCTACGACTTCGATCCAACCTTGCGGCACATCGAACGCCAATCCGAGGCCAGCGCTGCTGTAGCGCACCAGCGTGAGTTCGGACGACGTGACGCTGGTGGCGGGTGATTCTGCGGAGTCTGGCGCGGCGTCATCAGCCAGCACCGCCGCGAACGAGTCGAAAACATCCGCTTTGTAGGCGTCGAAGTCCGCTGATGGGGCACTGGCAGAAACCAGCACCCAGCCGCCATCCCCGGCGGGCATCAGGTAAACTACGCCCTGCGTGGCTGCCCCTGGAACCAGGATCGTCACGACCTGGCGCTGCACATCATATGCGGCCTTCTGCCCGCCGGTACGCTGCACAATGGCTGAAGACGCCTGTAAGACGCGCGTTTCATCTACCGGGATCCCCCACTCTGCCGCAAAGAAAGCCGCATCACCGCGCGTGATAAACATGCGCGCCGTGCCGTCGGTCAGATAGACGGTGTTTTCGTCGCGGCGCTGCGGATCGCGCCAACCTTCCGGTACGTCCACCGGCAGTTCGACCGGCCCGGCGGAAACAGCGGCAGCGGTCGCGGTCACATCGGCGACGATCTGGGTAGCGGTCGCCGGGAAATCAAGCGTCGCGGTGGGGGTTGCGGTGGGCGTGCGCGTCGCGGTCGGGGCCGGAGTCCGCGACGCGGCCTCTGTCGGCGGGACATAGGTCTGCGCCATCATGGTCGCGTCCCGGATGATCGCGGTCGCCGTCGCCTGAAACGGGCTAAGCGTCG
>CAZMNL010000563.1:0-2703 GCA_964567525.1 uncultured Anaerolineaceae bacterium | reverse complement strand
AAAAAAGGTGTTAAGCTTCCTCACACCGACGCGAGACAGGAGGAATGATCATCCGACTATACCGGATCATGAGTAACGAAACCACGATACAGCATCCTATTACGCATGTTAGCCGAGACTATCTGTATTGAACCGAATGAGTAGAATACCGCTTGCCTTAGGCGCATTTTCGCTTATCCTTGAAGCGTTTTTCACCTCTTGGATAAGTCTAACTCACCCGCGCGTTAGATTTCCATCAAAATGATTCGGCCCTCAGCCACACCCTTATGAAACCGGATCGCCGCGCGGTTCGCTTAACCGCATCCTAACCAAAAATCTCCCCAAAATTTATAAGTTTTCGATAGCGCCACGTTGTAGGTTCGCTGATAATTGAATAATTGTATAATGACGGTTAGATCGTCCGGTGGGGATGAGATGAAAGGAACGTCGGTTATGCCACTCACGCCTGAACACAAACGGTTGCTTGAGTACCGTAACCGCAGCGTCAACTGGAAACATTGGGGGCCATACCTCAGTGAACGCGCCTGGGGCACGGTGCGCGAAGACTACAGCGCCAATGGTGACGCCTGGGCCGCGTTTCCACACGATCACGCGCGCAGCCGCGCCTACCGCTGGAACGAAGACGGGCTGGCGGGCATCAGCGACCGCAACCAATACCTGTGCTTTGCGGTGGCGCTGTGGAACGAACGCGATCCGATCCTCAAAGAGCGCCTGTTTGGGCTGTCCGGGCCGGAAGGCAATCACGGCGAGGACGTGAAAGAATACTACTTCTACCTGGACAACACGCCCACACACAGCTACATGCGCATGTTGTATCGCTATCCGCAGCGAGAATTCCCCTACACGCAGTTGGTCATGGAAAACGCCCGGCACGGATATGACGACTTCGAATATGAACTGCTCGATACCGGCGTCTTCGACGACAACCGCTTTTTTGACGTATACGTCGAATACGCCAAAGCCGCTCCGGATGATATCCTGGTACGTATCACGGTGATCAATCAGGGACCGGAAGAAGCGACCTGTCACGTGCTGCCGACACTGTGGTTTCGTAATCTGTGGAGTTGGGGCTATCCCGCCGGGCCAATGCACGATATGGCGGAAAAACCGGCGCTCTACTGCCAGCAGGCGGACTACGAAAACACCGTCGTACACATCACGCACCCGGTGCTGCACGGCTACCGGTTTTATGCTGAAGGCCGCCCGCGCTTGCTGTTCGCCGAAAACAACACCAATCACGAGCGCCTGCACGGGACCCCCAACGAAACCCCGCACGTCAAAGACGCTTTTCACCGTTTCATTGTGGACGGCGAGCGCAGCGCGGTGAGTCCGGTGCAGCGCGGAACCAAGGTCGCCGCGCACTATACGCTGACGATCCCGCCGGGAGCCGCCAAGATCGTGCGGCTGCGGTTGGCGCGCAGCCAACGCCTGATCGACGTACCCTTCGCCGCGCATTCGACCACGTTTGCCCACCGCCAGCGCGAAGCCGATATGTTTTACGAAACGATCCAGCCGCGCGACCTGGATGAAGACGAGCGCCAGGTGCAGCGGCAGGCATTCGCCGGGATGCTGTGGTCCAAGCAGTTGTATTACTACGATGTCGAGCAGTGGTTGGCGGGCGATCCGAACGGCAGCACCCCACCGTCGAAACGCTGGAACGGGCGTAACGCGGACTGGGAGCATGTCCACAACTTCGACGTGATCTCTATGCCGGACAAGTGGGAGTATCCCTGGTATGCCACCTGGGACCAGGCCTTTCACACCCTGCCGCTGACACTGCTAGACCCTGACTTCGCCAAGCGCCAGCTCACACTGATCACGCGCGAATGGTACATGCACCCAAACGGGCAGCTTCCCGCTTACGAGTGGAATCTCAACGACGTGAACCCGCCGGTTCATGCCTGGGCCGTGTGGCAGGTATATAACCTGGACCAGCAGCATAACGGCATCCCCGACCGCGCCTTTCTGGAAAGCCAGTTTCACAAGCTGCTGCTCAACTTCACATGGTGGATCAACCGCAAGGACAACGACGGCAACAACGTGTTTCAGGGCGGCTTTTTGGGCATGGACAATATCAGCGTCTTCGACCGCAGCGGCTACCACCTGCCGGGCGGCGGCCACCTGGACCAGTCCGACGGCACGGCCTGGATGGGCTTTTACAGCCTGGTAATGCAGCGTATCGCGCTGGAACTGGCGCGCACCAAGCCGGTTTACCAGGACCTCGCCACCAAGTTCTTCGAGCATTTCCTGCGCATTGCCCACGCCATGACCGAACACAGCCGGCGCGGGTGCGCGCTCTGGGATGAGGAAGACGGCTTTTTCTACGACGCGCTGCACTTCCCGGATGGGCACGTCGAACCGCTGCGCGTGCGCTCGCTGGTTGGGCTGCTGCCGCTGATCGCGGTGGACATCCTGGAACCGGATCAACTGGACGCCATGCACGTCTTCACGCGCCGGATGCAGTGGTTCGTCAAGAACCGCCCGCACCTGGCCGGGAATATGGCAAATGTCGATCTGCTGGGCAAACGCCGCCGCCGCCTGGTTTCGATGCTGACGCGCGAACGGCTGGTGCGCGTGCTGCGCTACATGTTAGACGAAAACGAGTTTCTCTCGCCTTATGGCATCCGGTCCACCTCAAAAGTCCACGAAAAGCACCCGTATACGGTACACGTTGACGGCATGACGTTCACCGTGCGCTACACC
>CAZMNL010000562.1:0-2711 GCA_964567525.1 uncultured Anaerolineaceae bacterium | reverse complement strand
CGCGCGTGGCTGCACGAACGCAGCGACGAATCCGGCTGGGCGCTGCTGGACCTGTGGGCCGCGCTGCCTGATCCGGATTGCTACACCGACAGCGCCGTACACCTGACTCCCGCGTGCTCCGCGCGGCTGGCGGAGATGCTGCTCGCGCGGCTCCCGGTTTGACTTTTCCTACTTTGCGCCGGTGATGCTTGCCACAAGCCCCCCGACCAACGTACAATGAGGGCAATCATTTGGGATCAATGCCGGGGCAGGGCGATTTTTGGCGGAAAAGACATGATGACGACTATTCTGATCGTCGAAGACGATGAAGAAATGCAGGAAATGCTGGCATTCATGCTCACGCGGGCGGGCTACGAGGTCCACCGGTCCTCAAACGGCGTCGATGCGCTGCACCGGGCCAGCGCGATCAAACCCGACTTGATTGTGCTCGACCTGATGATGCCATTGGCGGCGGGGGATGCCGTGCTCGGCTTCATCCGCAGCACGCAGACGCTTAAACACACGCCCGTGCTGGTCGTGTCCGCGCACCCGAAGGGGGCCGAGATCGCCGCGCAACTGGAAGCGGACGGGTTCATCGCTAAGCCGGTCGATGTGCATACCTTTACGCAGCACGTCGCCCAACTGCTCGAACTCCATCGTTCGTGATCGCACCCCTTAAGGTACTGCCGCCCCCTGCTGGAAGCGATCCGCAGGGGGTTTTGTGTTTACCGGGCGCGGCGGTAGAATCAATCGTATGCTGGCGACCGCGCGCGCGAGATGTTAGGCTATTCCATAGAAATAACTCGTCCATCTGAGCTGTTCCTACCACCAGGTCACGCGGGGATGGGGTCATTATTTTTATAGCGCAGCCTTACCGTCACCCGGTCGCCGTTGGCTTTTAGCTTACAGCTTAAAGCGTATCGCTTAAAGCTATTATCACAGGAGCGGGTGGAATGCCTGTCATTACCGTATCCAAACAACTTGGTGCAGGGGGCGAAGAAATCGCGCGCGCTGTGTGCGATATGCTGCGCTACCGGTACTTCGACAAGCAGCACATCATCGAAACCGCGCATGAGGTGGGACTCTCGCGCGATCAGGTCGTGGACTATTCCGAAGAACGCTACGAGGTGCGGAACTTCCTCGCGCGGTTGATGGGCGGCGCACCCCGCCCGGTCAAGACCGTCAGCCTGCGCAAAGAGGACTCCAAAGGCAACGTCACGCTGACCGAGGAAACCATCGACGAGGCGCAGTACGTCGTGCTGATCAAAGGCGCGGTCCGCGCCGCCTACGAACGCGGCGATATGGTGATCGTCGGGCGCGCCGGGCAGGCGATCCTACAGGATGAGGCGGACGCGCTGCATGTGCGCATTGTGGCCCCGCTCGGCTCGCGGATCGCGCGTTTGCAGCAGCGCGAGGGCCTGACCGTCGAAGAGGCCGAGCGCCAGATCATGCGCCACGACCGCGCCTCGGCGGAATACCTGGGGCGTTTCTTCGGCATCCAATGGGACGATCACAACCTGTATCACCTGATGCTGAACACGGGCAAAGTTTCTGTCGATGGGGCGGCACAGATCATTGTCGATGCGGTGGTGCAGCTTCGCGCTTCGATTGCGGGTTAACCTCACCCTCTGGCCCCCTCTCCTAATCACGCGCTGGCTGCGCAAGCGTTGGAGAGGGGGAGAAAGCCGGCGCGACCTATCCGCGCCGCGTCATTTGACCGCCAACGGGATCATCTGGTTGTGCTGATCGCCGCCCTTCTTGAGCACGAAAGCGTTACCGCTGGTGTCGAAGACGTTGAGCTGGAACAGGTCGTCGCCGACGCTGTTCGGATTCTCGTACCATTCCGCCACCGCGATCTTGCTGCCGTTGTAGCTGACCGCCACGCGGAAGAAGCGCCCGCGTTCGAGGCGCTGCGGCGTGCCGCCCGGCATCGCCATGTACAGCGAGTTCGACTGGATGCTGCCCGCGATGAAGTACAGGTTATTGGTCGCTGACCAGACGTGCTGGAAGATGCGCTGACCGGCGCCCTCTTCTTCCAGCAGGACCGGCGCGCCGCCCTGCGTGCTCATATCCAGCATCCACAGCGATTGGTCGCCATTGCCGGTCACGGCGACAAACGCTATCGCGCTGCCGTCGGGCGCGGTCATCAGCAGGCGGCCTTCGCTCAGCCGCTCGCCGAAGCGCTCCGCCAGCACGTGCCGCCCTTCCAGGATCGGCGTGGTCGCGCCGCCGGGCGTGATCCACTGCATCGCCACCGTGTTCGGTGACAGGCCGCTGGGCATGGTCATCAGGAAGCCGGAGCCGTCCGCCGCCGGGAACAGGTTCACCGTGAACGAGTCGATGAAGAAGCCGCCCACCGGCTGCCCGCTGGCGATCTCGGTGGCCGGGCCGCCCGCCATCGGCACGCTGACCAGCCGCCATTCGTTGCGGGCGGTCTGCTCGCAGCGCTGCGCCAGCAGCGCGTAGGCGGTATCCCCCAGCCGCGCCACCGACGCCATACGGAAGCCGCAGTCCACGCCTTCGCGGTCGGCGGGCCGCACGGGTTCGAGCGTGGTCAGCGTGCGGCGGCCCGAACCGTCCCACCATTCCAGGTCGGCTTCCGCGCCGTAGCCCTTGCCATCCGGGAAGATGCGCAGCATCAGCGCGCCGTCGTCGTACAGCGTGAACGTGTTGGCCCAGTCGAAGCTGGCGATCTGCGCGCCGGTCGCGGCGTCGTAGAACTGGGCATTACC
>CAZMNL010000561.1:0-2712 GCA_964567525.1 uncultured Anaerolineaceae bacterium | reverse complement strand
TTTCAGTGAAACAGTCATCGATTATGGCTCAAACGTAAAATAGCCACACCCGTTTAAATGATTCGGCCCTACCGTGTGGGGGTGTTTTTGAAAAACGGAAAGTGATACACTTCACGGGCAGGCTTGACGGATCATTTGCGCGATTTATATCAACTTAATTTGATATAGGCGCGCGATTCTGTTAAACTTAAACGCAAGTATAGGAAGCTGTGAACAATAGAAGCGCTCAGGAGTACAGATCATGACTGACGTACCACAGACCGACACGCAGCAGTCCCCCGCACAGACTGATTCCCAGGCGGAAAGCCCGATCCTGACGATTACCCCGCTCGCCGTGCAGAAGGTGCGCGAGCTGATGGCCGAACGCGAGCTGGAAGGCTACGCGCTGCGCGTGTTTGTGCAGGGCGGCGGCTGCTCCGGTTTCCAGTACGGCATGGCCTTTGAGGACCGCTTCTTCCCGCAGGATCAGCGCGTGGAAGTGGACGATATCGCGCTGGTGATCGACCCGACGAGCTTATCGTACATGATGGGCGCGCAGATCGATTTCGTGGACAGCCTGATGGGCGGCGGGTTCCAGATCAACAACCCGAACGCGGTGTCAAGCTGCGGCTGCGGGCACTCGTTCCGCACCGAGGATGGCGCGGATTCGTCCGGGCACGCGGGCGGCTGCTCAAGCTGCGGCTAAGCGCACAAAAACCTTTCACCACTGAGACACGGAGGCACAGAGAAACACAAGAGGTTTCCTCTTTTCTTCTCCGTGTCTCTGTGACTCTGTGGTGAGTCTTTTTCTCCCCATTGGCGCGATCCCGCCAACCCGGTACAATAACGCGCCATGAGCGAACAACCACACCCACACACCCAAACCCAACGAGACTGGACCTTCTGGGCGCTGCTGATCGTGCTGCTGCTGGCGGCCTATCTGCGCATCCACGACCTGAACGATCAGGGCATGTGGGGCGATGAGGGCTGGTCGATCTGGCTGGCGCGCGGCGATTCCCTGCAAGACCTCACCGATACGATGGTTGTGGACCATCACGGGCCGGTGTTTTCGGCGCTGCTGCGCGGCTGGGACTTTGTCGCCGGGCAGCAGGTTGTCGCGCTGCGCACGCTGACCGTGCTGTTTTCGGTCGCCAGCATCGCCCTGATCGCGCGGCTGGGCCGCGAGCTGGTCAACCCGGCAGCGGGAGTCGGTGCGGCGCTGGCCTTTGCGCTGATGGATAAACACGTCGTGCTGACGCAGGAAGTGCGCGATTACCCGATGGTGTTCTTCATGATGCTGCTGGTCGCGCACTGTTATATGCGCTGGTGGCGCAGCGCCCGCGCGGGACGCGCTGCACCCGGCGCGGCCTTCGGGTTCGTCGCCGCGAGCGTGATCGGACTCTACCTGCATTACTACGTCTACATGGCGAACATTGCGATCCTGATCCACGCGCTGATCACGCTGCGGGGCCACGACCGGACTCACACCCGCGCGCTGTGGCGGCACTTCCTGGCGCACAACGTGCTGATCGCGCTGGCGTTTCTGCCCTGGCTGCCGGTGGTCGTGCATCAATTTGTGTGGACGCCGGTAGACGAGATCGTGCTTTCCACGCACGGGATGCCGCTCAACCGGCACACGGTGGACTATCTCGCGCGCGAGTCGTTGGGCACGCCGGTTGCGCTGTACGGCTTGCTGATGCTGGTGGGCGCGGCTGCGCCGTTCCTGCGCGGGGAGCGCCTGCCGGGGTCGCTGGGTGAGGTGGCGCGTGGTAGGCGGGCATCCGGCGCGCTGCTGGCGGCGCTGTGGTTCGCCGTGCCGCTGGCGATCACGCTGGCGCTGCACAGCCGCTATCCCCTGCTGACGGATCGCAACATTTCGGTGATCATGCCCGCGATTGCGCTGCTGGTCGGGATCGGGTTCACGGCGTTCGAGCGCGCGGGGGCCGCGTTCCTGGTGGTGCTGGTGCTGGTCAACGGCCTGCTGACCACCAGTTCGTATTTTGACAAACCCCCCTGGCGCGAGATGGCGCAGGATATCGCGGCGTACTATCCCGGCGATGAGCCGGTGCTGATCGAGGTCGAGGGCGCGCACGCGGCGCTGTGGTATCACCTCTCGCTGGAACTGCCCGTTGACGTGACTGAGATCATCGACCTGCTGCCCGCCGAAGCCGACGCGCAAAACGCCGACCTTGCGATCTCGCTCTATGACCTGCGCAAACGCTACCGGGGCGATTTCGTGCCCAAACTGCAAAGCGTGATCGCCGAGTCCGGGGGCGTGTGGCTGGCGTACTGGGGCGACCCGGCCAGAAAGCATGACGTGTTCGATGTGCTCGACGCGGTGGGATTCGTGCGCACGGCGGCGCTGCCGTATGAGCATCACGGAAACCCGATCTACGCTTACCGTTACGACCGCGCGCAGACGCTTGAATCGGGTTTGGTCACGTTTGAGGGCGGAATCACGCTCGGCAAGGTCGCGCTGCCGGAGACGGTCCAGGCGGGCGAGGACCTCAACGCGCTGCTGTGGTGGACTGCGCCGCAGACTCCGCCGCAGACTCCGCCGGTCGATTACAGCGTGTCGGTGATTCTGATCGGCGGGGGGCGGGTGTTCAATCACGACGGCTACCCGCAGAACGGCGCGCGGCCCACGTCGGCGTGGGAGCCGGGGGCGGCGGTCTTCGACCCGCACGCGCTCGCGCTGCCGCACGACCTGCCGCCGGGTGAATATGAGGTTCG
>CAZMNL010000560.1:0-2712 GCA_964567525.1 uncultured Anaerolineaceae bacterium | reverse complement strand
GTCGGGCAGCAGCGCGCGCATTTGAGCGACCACTTCCACCAGCCGCCTACCGTAGGGATTGCTGCCGTTACGCTCGGCGGTAGCGGCCCACTCGTCGATCATCTCGCGCCGTTCAGCGATGGCGCTCTGCCGGTCCACCTCTTGCAGGACATGCTGCAAATAGGCCACCACCAGCTCAAAGCGCGGCGTGAGCAGGTCGTGATTGCTGAGGCGCGGCCCCGGCGGGCGAATATTGTTGAGCAGCTCACGGGTGCGGGAATCACTGCCGCCCAGGTAGTACGCCCAGGCGGTCAGCGCGGTGATGAAGTTCGGCTGGATGGCCTGCGGAATCCGCTCGCGCAGCCCGCCCGCCGCCTCGGTGAAGCGCCCCTGTGCCAGCAGCGCATCGAAGCGGGTCAGGTACGCCAGGTCACACTGGACGCGCTGCGCCAGCGTCCCGGAGTCGCAAGGCCCGCCCGACCGCACAGCGTTGAAGGCTTCGAACGCCAGCGGCTCGGCCTGCCGCCCCAGGCCCCGGTAGTTGTAAGCCGCCGCGAGCGTGATCGCGGTCTGCGGGCTGGTATCGCCTGCCGTGCGGCGCGCGATCAGTTCGGCGATCACGGCGTCCACGTCACCCTCGCGCACGCGCGCGGTATAAGCATTGTAGGTGCGGAACCAGGCCAGGGTGCGCCACGTGCGCCAATAGTCGTACAGCCAGCGCAGCACCAGCAGCGCGGCCAACAGCAAAAAGATCGTGACCAGGGACCAATCCAGCAAGCGGCCCACAATGGCGACGATCACGCCCGCAACAATTGTCACGGTGCGTGAATAACGGGTAGTGTACATAATGACAAGTCTCCAGATTGCGCGTCAGACAATCCCATTATACCGTCAAGAAAAGGGGTAGGAGATGGCTAAGACCCTGGTACAATTGTACGAAAAAAAACGCGCGGGGCAATGTAACGTAATTTTTGCAGCTTTCTAAATTCACCTCACCCCTGTGTACTGCGCACACGTGTGCGCTGCGCACACGTGTGTGCTGCGCACACGTGGGATTATAGGGGTGAGGTGAAGCGCACGCAAAACCGGACTTGTCAAACGGCCCCTCAGCGCGCCTGAAGATTGAGCCGGTCGAGCATCGTCAGGCGGCCCGGCCACTCGTCACGCAGCAACCCGAAGGCGACCCCGTCATCCCACACGCCGTCGGCCCAGGTTGCTTGCCGCTGGCGGGCTTCCTGCCGGAACCCGACCTTTTCCATCTGGCGATGCACGCGCACATTCAGCCCCATCGTGAACAACCAGACTTTATGCACGTCCAGCCAGTCAAACGCATGATCGACGATCAGCAGCAGCGCGTCCGTGCCATAGCCGCCGCCCCAGTACGCCGGCTCGTGGATCATCGCGCCGAGCATCGCCAGCCGGTGGTGCGGGACCATCCAGTTAATGCCGATGAAGCCCAGCGGTTTACCGTCTTTGGTGCGGATGCCGAAGGGCACATCGTAGCGTGGCCCCTCGCGTTCCGCGTGTTCGCGCTGGTGACGCTCGACTCCGGCGCGCGTGGCGAACCAGCGGTTGCCCATGCTCCCCCAGTACCAGGATGACGCATCTTTCCAATCAAACGCTTTTTGCTTGAACTCGTCGCCAAACGGCACGAGATCAACCAGCAGACCTTCCAACATGGTTATTTGTCCCTCCGGGCGGTCAGGCCCAGCTTTTCGATCACGGCGGCGCGTCCGGGCCACTCGCTTTGCAGCATCCCGTAGACCACCTCGTCGGTCCACTGCCCATCGGCCAGGAACAGGTCCCGGCGCACGGCTTCGCGCAGGAACCCGACCTTTTCCATCTGGCGGTGTACGCGCACATTCATGCCCATCGTGCCCAGCCACAGCTTGTGTATGTCCAGCCAGTCGAAGGCGTAATCGACGATCAGCAGCAGCGCGTCCGTGCCGTAGCCGCCGCCCCAGTAATCCGGCTCGCCGATCATCGCGCCGAGCATCGCCAGCCGGTGATGCGGGATCACCCAGCCGAGCGACATATCGCCGATGGGCGTGCCGTCTTTGGTCTGGATGCCGAAGCTCACGCGCGGGTTGTGCGCGCGGCGTTCCGCGTTTTCTTCAAACCAGCGCCGGAACTGTGCGCGGGTGGTGATGTCGCGGCCCCCGGCGGAGGCCCAGAACCCGGCCTCGCTGTTTTCCCATTTGTGTTTCAGATCGTTGTACGTCTTGCCGTGCGGAACCAGGTCAACCAGAATGCCTTCGAGCATGATATTTTCCTCTGGAAATAGCTGTAAGCTGTAAGCTGTAAGCTGTAAGCGCAAGGCAAAAAGCGATTGTGTGCGATGAAATCGGACGTGTGCGACTCGTCACTGACCACTGATCACTATACGCGCGCCTGTAGGCTGAGTTTATCGACCATCGCGGCGCGTCCGGGCCATTCTTCGCGCAGCACGCCATAGGTCACGGCGTCGATCCACTCGCGGTTGATGATGGTGGCTTCGCGCTGGCGCGTTTCCAGCCGGAAGCCGACTTTCTCCATCTGGCGCAGCACGCGCGCATTGTAGGTCATGGTCATCAGCCACAGTTTGTGCAGGTCCAGCCAGTCAAACGCGTAATCGACGATCAGCAGCAGCGCGTCCGTGCCGTAGCCGCCGCCCCAATAATCCGGCTCGCCGATCATGGCCGAGAGCGACGCCATCCGGTGATGTTCTTGCAGGCGGTGCAGCCCAAAATACCC
>CAZMNL010000559.1:0-2712 GCA_964567525.1 uncultured Anaerolineaceae bacterium | reverse complement strand
GGGTGAGGTAAACTCATGCGGATTCCGAAACATTTTCTGAACCTCTATAGACGCCTAACTACCCTCACCCGAAAAACTGCCGCACAGCGCGCACGAACTCGGCGGCCTCGTCGCGTTTCGCGCGGCGCGCCACGACAAAATCCGGCATGTCGTCGAAGTCGATTACCAGGGTACAGCGCGCGCTGCTGTCCGGCGGCAGGTCATTGACCGGCGTGCCACCGTCACAGGTCGCGTCCACACGGCGCACCGCGCGCAGATCATAGCTGCCACCGGTGGGAACCAGCGAGCGCCGCTGCTGGATGTACAGCACCCCGGCGGGACGGTCAAACGTCAGCGTCGTGTAGCGTTCCGCCATCAGGCGCAGCAGCCCCAAAAACGCCACCACCACCCCCAACAGCACCAACAGCAGGTTATCGTCCGCCGAGCCGAATACCGCCAGCGCCAGCCCGATCACCAGCGCAACGACGAACACCACCGCCGGCAGCACCGCGTCCCCGAACCGGATCACCAGCCGCGCGTGAGTCTGTTCAATAATCTTCATAGTCTCTCCCCTTCCTGATCCGTTCTGTTCGCCCCATTGTACACCCGGTGTCGCGGGGGCGCTGTGGCATTCCCCGCATTCAAAAAAACGTATAAAAAGATGTTAAAAATGCTGCCTGTTACAACGCATTTGCGCTATGATAGTTATGGCAGTAGAGTCACCGTCAAATTATGTCATAACAAAAGGGAGATACCATGTTCCGTAAACTGGCAATATCCGCAATGGTTTTAGCATTAGCCGCTGTTCTGATTCTGGGCGCACAGCCCGCCGCCAACGTTCAAGCCTTTGCCGATGTCGATTTCGCCGCCCAGACGTGTTCGTCGTTCCAGGCGCAGGGCACCTCAAACTCGCCATACGTGATTGTCTATGTCGATCACTGGAATGGCTCCATGTGGGAATACTACTGGGAAGCCTTCCCGGTCGTGGATGGCGAATACGTGGCGCTGATGTCATTCTCCGCGCTTGCATTTGATGCGGGTGACGTGGTCAGTTACTACGTCTGGGGTTCCCCCATTCCCGATTGGAATGGCTGGGACAACGAGGACTATTACTATGACTCGCAGCCCTGCGACGTCGGAGCGCCCGGCCCAACTCACCCGGCATCCTTCGTGCAGCTTACCATCACGTGCGATATCCCGGTCTATGCTGAACCCGGTGGCGCAGCGGTAGCAGACACTCTGCTCACCGCCGGGCAGGACTGGCACATCAACCCGGTCGGCGAAGCCGCCGCCGATGGCACGATCTGGCACGAAATCTTTGTGGGCAGTAACGAACTGGGCTGGGTCCCGGCAAGCTGTGTAGCCACCGGCTAACACACACACACTGACCACCGAACACAAAAAGCCCTGCGCGTGTGCGCAGGGCTTTTTTGCTCGGCAGGGACACAGCCCCCACGTCAATCGTCCATGAAACGCATCAGCACATCCACCAGCCGCCGCTCGGCCCACGATCCGGGATACAGCACCAGGTTGTTACGCGGGTCCTCAACCATGCCCATGCGCCGCTTGAAGTCGTAAGCCTCGGTGTCGTAGATCACGGTGCGCGCCTTCAAATCCTCAATGGCGTAGCGGATATCCTCGTAGCTCATCGCAAAATACACGAACTCGACCGTATAATCGCGCCCGTAGAGCGTCGGCTTGCAAACGCGCGTCTCCGGGTCGTTAAGCACCAGTTCCACCCCGACGATACGCCCCTGGTGATGCGCCACAATCCAGGTGACCTGCTGCTCGTCCAGGACCGTGATCCCGCGCAGCACGCGGCGCACTTTGTGCGGCTCGAACGGCACATCGTAATGCTGCATCTTGTTCACCAGCAGGTCCATGACGATATCTTCCGGCGGGGTGGCGTGCTGCCGCGTGACCGTGATCCCGGCTTCCTCGGCGTAGCGCATGTTGTGCCGCACGTTTTTGTGCGCTTTTTTGTTGATTTTTTTGAGGTGCGCCATGAACTCGTCGAACGTGTCCCATTCGACGTGCAGCGCCATCCCGATATTGGTGAAGTCCGGCACGCGCGTGAAGCCGTCCCACCCTGGCAGGCGCATGTCGTCGGCGGACAGGTAATCCACCAGCAGAAACGACGCCCCGTACTCCTGGGCGACCGCCTGCCCCATGCGCCGAATCTCATCCAGCACACGCGGTTGCAACGCGGGATCGGCGGGCAGGAAAAACCCCTTGTGATCCGTAAACGGGGCCGTGCGGCACACCACCAGGGGCCGCCAGCCCAGGTACAGGCGCAGGAACGCCAGCACCAGCCGGTTTGTCGCCGGTACGCTCTCGTCGCGCATCAGCGCGAAGATCGCGCCGCCGACGGGTTGATCGCCGTCATCGAACACCACCGCGTAATACACCGGCGAGTCGTCCATAGCTTCGCTGTATTGGCACCACGACCACCCCGCGAACGGGTGTCCGGCGGTTACGCGCTGCCAGAGGTCCTGATCGACCGTTTCGATTCCTTCAAATACCTGCGTGTACATACGTGCCGTTCCCCTTCTCATCGTGTGCGCGTTCAGACTTCGGATAGCGCGGGCTTCCCGGCGGGATGTGCGGCGGGCCGGTCTGTGATGGCCTCGTCCGCGTCGGGCAGTTCGTCTTCTACGTGGCGCACGCGCGGACTCAGGTAAAAGCCCAGCGTAACCAGCGCCGACGTAACGCCCAGGATGATAATCAGCAGCG
>CAZMNL010000558.1:0-2713 GCA_964567525.1 uncultured Anaerolineaceae bacterium | reverse complement strand
GTGACCGCAACGTACCCACCACAAGCAACCCGGCGGCGTGGTTGGGTGTCACGATGGCTTATCTCGCGCAGCAGGGCCGCGATAAAGTGTGTCTCGTCGCCCCGCCGCAGATCGCCAGCTTTGGGCTGTGGGCCGAACAACTGATCGCGGAAAGCACCGGTAAGGAAGGCCAGGGAATTGTGCCGGTAGCAGGTGTTATCCCGGAAGAAGCGCGCGATTTTGACGACGACCGGTTATTCGTCCACCTGCAACTGAGCGGCGGCTATGATCCCCTGAGCCAACAGCTTCGGGATATGGTGGTGGCCGGGCATCCGGTGGTGAGCTTGCAGCTTAATGACGTGTACGACCTGGGCGGCGAGTTCTTCCGCTGGGAGTTTGCGACAGCGATCGCCGGGCACTTGCTGGGCATCAATCCCTTTGACCAGCCAAACGTGCAGGAAACCAAGACCAACACCAAGCGCCTGTTGGAATACATGGGGGAACATGGCAGCCTGCCCAAAGATGAACCCGTGCTTGAGGAAGGCGGGCTGAAGCTCTACGCCGATACAAAAACTGCCGAAACGCTGCGTTGCATGGTGACACAGCGCGGCTTCGATTACGGCGATCTGATCAATCTGCTGCTGGCGCACATGAGTCTTGCGCGTTCCGGCGACTACATCGCGCTGATGGCGTACCTGGCCGCGACCGAACGCCATAACCAACTGCTCGAAGCGATCCGGCAAGAACTACGCCACGCGACCACGCGCGCCATCACGCTCGGTTATGGACCGCGTTTCCTGCATTCTACCGGGCAGTTGCACAAGGGCGGCACGAACAACGGGGTATTCATTCAGATCACGGTTGAGAATAACGAAGAAATCCCGATTCCGGGCGAATCCTACGACTTTATGCAGCTCAAGCGTGCTCAGGCGCAGGGCGATCTTGAAGCACTGCAAGCCAAAAAGCGGCGTGTAGTACGCTTCCACCTGCCGGAAGGCAGCATCTCCGCCGGGCTGGAACGTTTCCTGGGGGCGATCAAGATGGCCGCGGCCAAGCGCCGAGGCTGGTAATCTGCCGCTGTAGAAGCCATTCTGACCGGGGACTCAGCGTGACGAGTCCTCGGTCACGATCAGAGGCAGCGGTGTCGGTGAGGGCGTCGGAGTCCGGTTCGGTGTATTGGTTGGCGGCGCGGTCGATATTGTCTGTGGCGTGTGTGTCAACGTTGCGGTCCCGGCGATCACGGCCTGCTTGGTTGCCGTCATTTTAAAGATCGCGGTAGCGGGCAAATTCTGTTCTTCCGATTCGGGCTGTGTGACCGAATCGTTAAACACATAATACGCCGCCATGATGCCAAACGCCGCCATCGCGCTGATCACGATTAACACAACAACTCCCCAGAAAAACCATTCTGGCTGTCTGCGGCGGCGGCGTGGTTGAGAACGCGCACGCGGGCGGGATTGACCGGCAACGCGCGGATAAGCGTTGGAAGCAGACGCCACATAGGGCGACATGACCTGAAAACTCTGGGGCTGTGGCTCGCCTGCGGGCATCACACGCGGGACCGGGTGCGCCAGCAGCGCCCCGGATGTATCCACACGCGAACGATCACCACGCTGTAACGAGCGTTCCAGCGACGGTTCAGTTTCGATCAATGCTTCAGATGGAATTTGTTGTTCGACAGCCGCTTTCAAGGCATCGGACAACGCCCGCGCAGTCTCGTAGCGGCGGGCGGGCTGTTTCTCAAGCGCCTTGAACAACACCTGCTCCACCGCGCGCGAAAGCTGCGAGTTGATCGTGCAGGCAGACGGCGGATTTTCGGTCACATGCTTCACGGCCACGCTGTAGGGTGTTTCCCCTTCAAACGGGCGCGAACCGGTCAGCATTTCGAACAACACTACGCCCAGCGCGTACACATCGCTGCGCCCGTCGAGCGCGTGCCCCTGCGCTTGCTCCGGTGACATATACGAAGGCGTACCGACGACGCCGGTCGTAGTCAGCGAGGTGCTGCCCTCACCCAATAAGCGCGCGATGCCAAAGTCGGTGATATAAGCGTCGCCGTTGGCATCCAACAGGATATTGCTCGGTTTGAGGTCGCGGTGTAACACGCCGTTCTGGTGCGCGTAGTCGAGCGCCGGGGCGATCTGTAGAATGATCTCAAGCGCGCGCGCCAGCGGGATCGGGCCATTTGCCAGCAGATCATCCACTGAGCCGCCGTCCATCAGGCGCATGACGAGATACGGCACGCCCTCATGTTCTCCGTAATCATGCACGGGAACAATCGCGCGGTGTTCGAGCCGGGCCACGATATTTGCCTCTTGTTTAAAGCGCTCCAATGAATGCGACTGGCGCAAAAACTGGCGCGGCAGCACCTTGATCGCTACGTCGCGGTTCATAGATAGCTGGTGCGCACGGTAAACCGACGCCATACCGCCCTCGCCAATTTCCCCGCGAATCTGGCAGCCGCCGATCACCGTACCGGCAAGGATATCGCCCATTTTCTGGCCCTATATAAGCGCGCGTAGTACCGATGCCCCCTGAAACTCTGGATCGTTTATACCACAGAACCCCACACAGATACACCTCGAACCCGTCCGGATTAAAAAAACGGCCCCCTCGTTGAGGGAGCCGTTCGAAATTGCAAATTTCCGGGCAGAAGGAACCTACATCATGCCCATGCCGCCGCCCATGCCGCCCGCCGGCATCGGGGGGTCGTCCTGCGGGATGTCGGTGATCA
>CAZMNL010000557.1:0-2713 GCA_964567525.1 uncultured Anaerolineaceae bacterium | reverse complement strand
ATGGCTAAGGGAAAGTTTGAGCGCACGAAGCCCCATCTGAACGTGGGGACCATCGGCCATATCGATCACGGCAAGACGACGCTCACGGCAGCGATCACTAAGACGCTGGCGATGAAGGGCTGGTCAGATTTCCGCGCGTTCGACCAGATTGACAACGCGCCGGAAGAACGCGAACGCGGGATCACGATTGCGATCGCGCATGTGGAATACGAGACGGAAAACCGTCACTATGCGCACGTGGACTGCCCCGGACACCGTGACTACATCAAGAACATGATCACCGGGGCGGCGCAGATGGACGGCGCGATCCTGGTGGTGGCCGCCCCGGATGGGCCGATGCCGCAGACGCGCGAGCACGTGCTGCTGGCGCGCCAGGTGGAAGTGCCGGCGATGGTGGTGTTCCTGAACAAAGTCGATATGATGGACGACGAGGAACTGCTGGAACTGGTCGAGCTGGAACTGGCCGAACTGCTGGAAGGCTACGGCTTCATGGACGTGCCGATTGTGCGCGGGTCGGCGCTGCACGCGCTGGAATCGACCAGCACGGACCCGGATGCGCCGGAGTACGCGCCGATCTGGCAGTTGATGGACACGGTAGACAACTACATCCCGACGCCGGAGCGCGAACTGGACAAGCCGTTCATGATGGCGGTGGAAGACGTGTTCTCGATCAAGGGACGCGGCACGGTAGTGACCGGGCGCGTGGACCGTGGGGCGCTCAAGAAGGGCGAAGAAATCGAGATCATCGGGCTGCAAGACGAGATCATGAAGACGGTGGTGACCGGCATTGAGATGTTCCACCAGGAACTTGACCAGGCGCAGGCCGGTGACAACGCCGGTATCCTGCTGCGTGGTGTGACGCGCGACGAAGTGCAGCGCGGCATGGTGCTGGCGAAGCCCAAGTCGATCACCCCGCACAAGAAGTTCATGAGCGAAGTCTACGTGCTGCGCAAGGACGAAGGTGGGCGTCACAAGGCGTTCTTCACCGGCTACCGTCCGCAGTTCTACATCCGCACGATGGATGTGACCGGCAACATCGAACTGCCCGAAGGCGTCGAGATGGTCATGCCCGGCGACAGCATCAACCTGATGGTTGAACTGATCACGCCCGTCGCGCTCGAAAAAGGCTCCAAGTTCGCCATCCGCGAAGGTGGCCTGACCGTTGGCGCGGGTGTCATCACCGAAATTTTGGAGTAAGTGCGCAGAGGCCGTGTCACAGTTGCGGCACGGCCTGTGATAACGCAATCCCGCGAGGCTGGCAAGTTGCACCGGGTTCTTGCGAACCTGTAAGGCTGATCCAGGAAATAAATCACCCAAATGAGTTGGCCTTTGCTCCCCTTTCCTGAGGGAAGGGGTTGTGGGGGATGGGGTAATTATTTACTTGGCGTAGCCTAATGCCGGTGGTATCTGTCAGCCTCCCTTAACGGTATCTGCAAGAAGCAAGTGCAGTAGTCAGAGGAACCTTATGGCCAAGCAGAAAATTCGCATCCGTTTGAAGGCGTATGATCACCGCGTGCTGGACCAGTCGGCACAGCGCATCGTAGAGACGGCGGAACGCACAGGCGCACGGGTGGTTGGGCCGGTCCCGCTGCCGACGCGCATCGAGCGTTTCACCGTGCGGCGTTCACCGTTTATCGACAAAGACTCCCAGGAGCACTTTGAAATCCGCACGCATAAAAGGCTGCTGGACGTGCTAGACCCTGACGCCAAGACGATCGATACTCTGATGCGGTTGAATCTCCCGGCGGGCGTGGATATCGAAATCAAGATTTAGTTCGCCTGCCACGCATAGCATGGTACAAAAGTGGGCGAAACCGGGATGATGCGTGGGGCGCGGCGTGTGACGCCGGGACGCGCCACACAGTCCCTTGGAGGCACCATGAAGGGCATCATTGGTAAAAAAGTGGGCATGACCCAGATCTTCGACGAGAACGGCCAGGTGATCCCGGTGACGGTGATCGAAGCCGGGCCGTGCTATGTCACGCAAGTTCGCACCAACGAGAAAGACGGTTACACCGCCGTGCAGTTGGGCTTCGACGAACTGTCGTCGCGCAAGAACGGCCAGTCCCGTCTCAACAAACCGAAACAAGGCCACCTGCGCCGTAATGGGCTGGAAACGCCGGACCTGCGCGTGCTGCGCGAGTTCCGTGTCAAGGATATCGACTTGACCGAAGGTGATCGCCTGACCGTTGCGGATACGTTTGACGTGGGCGACTTTGTGGACGTGGTCGGTACGTCAAAGGGACGTGGGTTTGCCGGTACAATCAAGCGGCACGGCTTCAATCGTGGACCGAAAACGCACGGCCAGTCCGACCGTGAGCGCGCGCCAGGTTCGATTGGCGCAACCTCGACCCCAGGGCGTGTCATGAAAGGCATGCGCATGGCAGGTCGGATGGGCGGCGAGCGCGTGACTATCCAGAACCTTGAGGTAGTCGCCGTCGATGCAGACCAGAATATGCTCGCCGTGCGCGGCTCTGTGCCGGGCGCGAAGGGCGGCATCTTGCTGATCAAACAGGCCCGCAAGCGCCGCTAGTGTGCCGCGTCAGAGGAGTCGGAATCATGCAAGTACCAGTACACAACATGGCGGGCGCACAGGTCGATACGGTCGATCTGCCCGTGGATGTCTTTGGAGTGGAAGTCAACGTCGGCTTGATGCATCAGGCGTATGCGTTCATGCAACCGTTGCATTGGTTACTGCTTGGAATCGGCCTGG
>CAZMNL010000556.1:0-2715 GCA_964567525.1 uncultured Anaerolineaceae bacterium | reverse complement strand
CGGCGCTGGCGCGGCGTGCGGCCGAGGCCGCGTCGGGCGGGGGCAAGCCGCTCGACAGGGGGCGGGTGTTCCTGACCAGGACCGGCCGACCCATGGAGCGCGTGCGGCTGTGGCAGATCGTCACGGTGGCGTTACGGTGGATCAGCAGCATCGCCATCGGCAGACCGACAATGTTACTGCGGCCCAAAACGACCGCATTCGCCCCGTCAAGCTGTGCCCCGGCTTCTTCCAACAGCACCAGTGCCCCGTGCGGCGTGCAGGGAATGAACAGCGGATCGCGGCCCTTCATCGCCAGCCGCCCGATGTTGACCGGGTGGAAACCATCTACATCCTTATGCAGGCTGATCAGGCTGAGCACGCGCTCTTCGTCCAGATGCCCCGGCAGCGGAAGCTGCACCAGGATGCCGTGTACCTTCGGATCGTTGTTCAACTGCGTGACCAGCGCCTCAACTTCTTCCTGAGAGGCATCCGCCGCAATTGTATGTCCAAACGACACAATCCCGGTTTTTTCACACGCTTTCTGCTTCATGCGCACATAGCTGGCCGAAGCCGGGTTATCCCCTACCAGGACGGTTGCCAGCCCTGGCGTGATGCCGTATTCCGCCTGCAAACGTTTCACATCTTCGGAAAGCTGCGCACGCATCCGGTCGGCTACGGCCTTACCATCAATAATCGTTGCACCCATCGTTAATATCCCTTTCCAAACAACATATATACGTGTATATTGAGACTATCACGACCTGCCCCGCCAGACCAGTGCCGCCTGTCGATTTGGGCGAGACAATTGTCAGTGTTTACGCTCATTTTAGCACGGTTGCGCCCCACCCTTGCATAAATTGCCATCCCATACTATCACTGAGGTGCGAAATCATGCCACCCAGTATCGAAGAGCGCGCGATGCAGACACCAGCCCACCACCAGCCCTACCCCCGCCAGCATGGTCAGGCTATCCTGGAATATATGCTGCTGTTAGCCCTGGTGGGCGTGGTCCTGATCGGCGGCCTGACGCTGACCGGGATCGTAATCCGCAGCGTGTTCGAGGACCAGATTACGCTGCTCGACCGCACCGCGCGCGAGGCCCACTACCGCAGCGGCGAGGACGCACACAGCCCCGATCCCCCTATCGCCACCCCGCGCGACCGCCCGCCGGAGTCCGGCGGTGACGGGCCTTCTCCGCCGCCCGCGAGCGATCCTGACGCACCCGTGCCTCCCGATGTGCGCAACCCCGGCACATCACCCGATCCAAGTGATCACGCCCCGGTGATATATGGCTACCCCTTCCACGATTCCGGCCACCACACATCAACGTGGCAAACGGATTTGGGGGATGTGCTCCGCAATTCCTGGACTGTCGAATACTGGAACTACAGCGACTACGGCATACAGCCGGATATGCGCACCATGCCGGATGGCTCCGGCGTCTACAGCGAACAGCGCGCACAAATCGCGTTTGACCTGGGCGCAGACGAGAGTCCCGCCCCGGAAGTCGAGCGCGATTTTTATGCCCGTTTCACGAGCACGGTCGAACTGGGCGACATGGCGTATATCTTGCGCATCCGCAAGGATGATGGCGTGCGCGTGTGGATCGGCGATCAGATCGTGGTCGATGCCAACGTACCGGAATCCGGCGACGCCGCCACCTGGACGCGCGAGCCGCTGGGCGGCGCGTGGTTCGAGCGAGCATATACCGCCGCCGCCGGAACGCACACAATCACCGTCGAGTTTGTCGATTACGGCGGAGCGGCGCACCTCGCGCTCGAACTCCACGAGGCGCAGCAGCGCACCTCCGGGGACTGCAACTGGTCGCTGAACAGCGAGCAGTTCTTCAGCCCCTACGCGGCCTGGACCGACAGCCCCGACAGCCTGATCAGCGCCGGGTCCTACTGCATCCTCGCGCTGAATGGCACGGTAGACCTGCGCGGCGCAGCCAACCCGCAGCTTGAATTCTACGACCAGCACGATCTGCACGGTAGCATAATTGCGCTGGTCAGCATCGCGCCACACGATACGGACGACTGGGTCGATCTGCCGCTGCACACCGGCGGCGCTGATCCAACCTGGAAACGGCAGGTATTCGATCTAGCGAACTTCAACGGTGTGGATTTCCGCGACTCGGTGATCCGCCTGCGATTCATCCTGGACGCGCGCGACACCACCGCCACCGGTGACGGCTGGTGGCTGGACGATATCAGCATCAGCGACACAACCACGCGCCGCTATACGGTCGGCTTTGCCGATGATATGGAAGGCACATCACACTGGGTCCCGGAGGGCGCATGGGCGCGCAGTAACGAGGTGGCGCGCAGCAGCGTGCTGGCATGGTCGGACAGCCCCGGCAATCTATCGCCCAGCGGCACAAACAGCACGCTGGAACTGGGCGGCATCGTCGATCTGAGTGATCCCGCCGTGCGCGTTCCCGAACTGGTTTTCTGGCAGCGCCACGATCTGCACGGCAGCGACTCCGCATTCGTCGAAATCTCACTGGACGCGCGCCGCACGTGGCAGCCGCTCACCGGTGGCGCGCTGGTCCGGGGCCGCACCAACTGGGCATGGCACCCGGTGATTCTGCCGCTGGACGACCTTACCGGGCAAACATTCTATCTGCGGTTCCGGCTCAAAACGCAGTCCGGTACGGGCAGCGGCGACGGCTGGTGGATCGACGATGTTGTGCTGCGCAATGCGCCCACCGCCGCGATCACGCCGACGTGGTGCGAC
>CAZMNL010000555.1:0-2717 GCA_964567525.1 uncultured Anaerolineaceae bacterium | reverse complement strand
GGCGGAGAGTGACGCCGCGATGGGCGCGCAGCTCGCCATCGACCAGATCAACTCGCTGGGCGGTGTGCGCGCGCCGGACGGCACGACCTACACACTGGAGCTGGTGACCCTGGCGACCCGGCCCACCCAGGGCACGCTGCCCGACGCGGTGACAGCGTTCGCGTCACAGGACGTGGTAGCGATCCTCGGACCGGATGATGACGCGCTGCTGAGCGAGCCGGGCCTGCTGGCGCTGGCAAACACCGGCATACCGGTGCTGACCGGCGCGACCTCCGACACGCTGACCGGCGAAGACCGCATCGAGACGCTGTTCCGCATCCGTGCGCCGGAGAGCGTCTACAGTGATGCGCTGGCCGCCGTGATGATCGAGGACCTGGGGCTATCGTCGATTGCGCTGGTCCACACGGACGCCGCATCCACGCAGGCATTGCTGACCTTCTTGCAGGCGATGAGCGGCTACGGCATCACGCCCGCCGCCAAAGTGCAGCTTGCGGAAGCCTCGCGCCTGCTGGAAGAAACGCAAAAACTGATCGACCTGAACCCCGAAGCGATTGTCGCCTGGGGACCCCACGAGGACGCCGCCACCATGCTTAGCGTGCTGCGCAAGCGCGGCTGGGAGGGCACCTTCGCCTATCGTGACGCGCAGGACGCCGCGCGCAAGGGCGTTTTCGAGCCGGGGCAGGCCGACGGTGTGCTGGGCGTGACTTCGTGGTCCTTCGCCTATCCGGAACAGACGGCGCGCGTCTTCCTGGACGACTACATCACCACGTTCGGCGCGGTGCCGGGGCCGCTGGCGGCGGCGGCATATGACGCCATGTGGTACCTGCGCGCCGCGATCCAGAGCGCGGGCATCACCGGCGAGGCGCTGGCCGAGGCGCTGCTGGCGGGCGCGCCGCTGGCGCTGGTCGGCGGGGAACTGCGCGCGGCGGAAATCGGCAGCGGGGGATTTATCGATGTGGCGATGGTCTACGAACTGGGGCCGGGCGGCGGCCCGACCGTGCTCGCGCGCTTCAGCGGCGGCCAACGGCTCGCCGTTGAGAATTAGCGCGGCGAACGAGGTGTCACTGTGAAAAAGCTGGTGGATGTTTTTATCGTCCTGATCGTCCTGGCGCTGATCGGTGGGGGCGCGTACTTCGGCTATACCGAGTTTCTCGCGGATACCGACGACGACGACGCGGACGGCGGCGAAACAGCGTCCGCGCTGCTCTCGGATACGGGCGTCGAACTTTCGCGGCTCTCCACCGACGAGGTATACGCCGTGCTGCCCGCACAGAGCGATCTGCCCGAAGCGCTCAGCGCGGCAACCGGCGGCGAGCCGCTGGTGATCGATCTCAACACCGACCAGCGCGCGATCAGCCTGTCCGAAGACCCCGCCGCCAGGGATCGTTTCGTCCAGATTCGCAACGCCTACGGCTGGACGAGCGCCACCAGCGTCACCTACAACACCTGCACGTTGATCGGCCAGAATACCGCGTTTGTGCGCGCGCTGGTGTCGCAGATGCCCACCACGCAGCAGGGGCGCGCGCTGGTCAATGACGCGCGGCTGCAAGGCTACTACAAGGTGCTCGGCTACCGGCTCACCCCGTCGGAAACGCTGCACGGTTGGGCGATCACGTCGCGCGAGCCGGTCGCGGGCAATTGTTATGCCCAGGAATACCAGACGCTGATGGTTTTCGATCACCTGGGGCTGGTGGTCGTGCTGCAAACCAACACCAGCGCCGACGCCGAGCCTGCCCTGGGGCGGGCCACGCTGGAAGCGCTCGCCGCGCGCATCTTCGCCAACATCGAGGGCCTGGACGCGCTGCAAACCGTCAGCATCCCGCCCACGCCCATCCCGGAGGACCGCGCCGGGGCGCTGCTCACCGCGCAGGTACGCCGCGAGACGCTGGGCCAACTGATCGGCTCGACCGGCGATTGGGACCTGAACGTTTTTTACAACACCAACGACGACGAGAGCATGAGCCTGACGCTGGAAGAACTGGTCGCCTACTACCAGGAAATCGGCAGCGCGACTCTCGCCGCCGCCGTTGACCAGGCCGGACGCCGCTACGGGCTGATCGCCGAAGAGGTGCGCGTCTGGGGGCCGGAGGTCGTCTGCCCGCAGGACGCGCCCGCGCGGATCGAAATGGACCTGCTGCTGTTCGAGCGTCCCGCCGGGGCGGACGCCTACCTGCGCGATCTGAGCCTGCAAAATGCATGGCGCGGCACCGGGCTGTACAGCGAATTCAGCCTCAGCGAAGACGGGGTCTATGCCTTTGGCAGCATCTCGAACGCCTGCGGCGCAATGCAGATCATCCAGAAGAGCGTGACCTTCGAGCGGCTGCTGCTGCACCTCTCGGTGGTGATCCCGGCCAGCGTCCCGCGCGAAGACGCCACCGCACAGGTTGACGTGATGATGGACGCCACGCTCAAGGAACTCTACATGCGGCGGCTGAGATAACCTCACGCCGGATGCTTACGACATGATGCGTAGGGGCGGGTGCGAACCGAAGGTTCGAGGAAGCCCGCCCGGCGGTGAAACCACCGGGCTATAGTTCGGCCACCCCGTGAACGGGGTTAAACGTGCGATCAGCGGGCCGTTTACGGTCCAGCAGATCTATAGCCCGGCAAACGAACCGCAGGTTCGCGTGATCGCCGGGCGTTTTGCGTGATCGGGCGTTTCCCTACCCCCCGACTCCCCCGTTCCCCGCGCCGCCCGACTCGTCCAGCGGGCGGTC
>CAZMNL010000554.1:0-2719 GCA_964567525.1 uncultured Anaerolineaceae bacterium | reverse complement strand
GGCGCTTTGAAACGCTCTTTTTGCCTGGCGAGGTCCTGAGATGGCAGATCAACGTTGAGCACCACGTCAACCTCGCTGTCGGATGCATTTTGCAGCAGGACCGCGATCTCTACGATCTGTCCGGCGGGAACCTGCGACGGACGCAGCGCCACCGCCGCCTGGATCACATCCAGGTTCAGCCGTGCGCCGCCAGTAATTGCCGCCAGAATATCCGGGAAGTTGGGCGCGGGTTGTTCGCTCACTGGACTAAGCCTTTCCGTGTACCTGTGGAGCAGATAAAGTGTGCTCTTTATAGCATGAGGTCCGCACCTGAGCCAGTGCGATTGGTATATTTGGTGGTTTTGATCGGTGCGCGGCGTTGACGGCTGCGGACAAAGTGCGCTATTCTGGTGGCGCTGCGCGGTAATGTAACAGGCGAGAAAATCGATGGTTCAATACGAAGCTGTGATCGGGCTGGAAGTTCACGCGGAACTGGAAACCGCGTCTAAGATGTTTTGCTCCTGCGCTGTCGTAGACAGCACTTCGGCGGAGCCTAACACCGTGGTTTGTCCGGTGTGCCTGGGGATGCCGGGCGTGCTGCCCGTCGTGAACTACAAAGCTATCGAAATGGGGCTGCGCGTAGGGTTGGCGCTCAACTGCACGATCCCCGACTTCAACCAGTTCGCGCGTAAGAGCTACTTTTACCCCGACCTGCCTAAGGGCTACCAGATCAGCCAGTATGACTACCCGCTGGCGGTTAACGGTTGGCTGGCAATTGACCTGCCTGATGGCTCGATCAAACGCATAGGTATCAAACGCACGCATCTCGAAGAAGATACCGGTAAACTGACGCATGTTGACAGGCACAGCCTTGTCGATCTGAACCGCGCGGGTGTGCCACTGCTGGAAATCGTCTCCGAAGCCGATATCCGCAGCGCAGAAGAGGCCGAAGCCTACGCGCGCAAGCTGCGCGCCATCCTGCGTTACCTGGGCGTGAACAGCGGTGACATGAGCAAGGGTATCCTACGCATGGAGCCAAACATCAGCGTGCGTCCGGTCGGATCGGACGAATTCCGCACGCGCACCGAGATCAAGAACCTGAACAGCATTCGCAGCCTGGCGCGCGCCTCGGCTTACGAGATCGAGCGTCAGATTCAGGTGTGGGAGTCCGGCGGCGAGGTGCGGCAGGCCACGATGGGTTGGGACGAGCAGCGGCAGGTCACGGTCTTGCAGCGCGTGAAAGAGAGCGCCGATGATTATCGCTATTTCCCGGAACCCGATCTGCCGGTGGTCGAGATCAGCCGTGCCTGGGTGGAGCAGGTCGGCAGCATCCTGCCCGAACTGCCCGATGCCAAGCGCGACCGGTTCATGGCGGAATTGGGGCTAAATCATAGCGATGCTTCGGGATTAGTGGCAGAGCAGGCGGTCGCGGAATATTTCGAGCAGGCAGTGGCGGCGGGCGGTGATACCAAGCAGATCGCTAATTACATCCTCGGCGAAGTCTTTCGCCTGATGAACGATGAGAGCCGCGACCGCGAATCTATCGGGGCGATCCGGCTGACAGCAGCTATGCTCGCGGACGTGGTGAAGATGGTCCAGCGTGGCACGATCAATCACGGAGTCGCTAAAAACCTGCTCGAACAACTTTATGTGCAGGGTGGCGATCCGGCCCGGTTGGTGGAGGAACAGGGCTTGGCGCAGGTTTCGGATGCGGGTATGCTGGGTGAAACCGTCCGGCAGGTGTTGGAGTCGCACCCGGACGAAGTCGCGCGCTACCTCGGCGGCGAAGAGAAATTGTTCAAGTTCCTGATGGGCATGGTCATGCGTGAACTGCGCGGCAAAGGGGATGCCGGGGTTGTTCAGGCGCAGATCACCGAACAGCTTGAAGCGCGGCGCGAATAGGGCAGGTAGTGTATAAATGGTGTTCAAATGCTTACGACGAATTGAACACATGTTCTCAATATGTTATACTTAGTTACTCTCAGATTTTGGGGCGAGACGAAAAACCCAAAAAGCAAACCAGTGAGCGAGGTGCATAATGGCTGGCTACCAGTATACAATCATTATCGGCAATGTTGGGCGCGACCCGGAACTGCGTTATACGCAAAGTGGCACGGCGGTTTGTGATTTCAGTGTGGCGGTCAGCCGCAACTGGACCGACCGTCAATCCGGCCAGCGGCGTGAAGAAACCACCTGGTTCCGTGTCAGCGCGTGGCGCAGCCTGGCGGAGACAGTAAGCCAGTATGTGCATAAGGGTATGTTGATCATGGTGACGGGCCGTGTCTCGGCCAGTGCCTTTGTCGGCCAGGACGGTGAAGCGCGCGCCAGCCTGGAACTGACGGCGCTGGATGTCCAGTTCTTGAGCCGCCGGGGTGAGCGTGTCGATATGGGAGACAACGACGACGGCGGCGGCGGCGATTACCCGAACGAACCGGAAGACCTGCCTTTTTAGCGCGCCAGTAAAAGGGAAGAATTCGCCGGTTATAACGCGCGATTGAGCATTGCCCACCTCACGTGGGCTATGCTATAATCGGTTGCGCAGTGGGGAGTTGCCAAGTGGACTAAGGCAGCGGCCTTTGGAGCCGCCATTCGCTGGTTCGAATCCAGCCTCCCCAGTGAACCCATGCCTCGCGCTACGCGGGGCATTTTGTGTTTTGGCGCGCCTGACCTGACGTTATTTGGGATGCGTTTCAAATTCGGGGCAAAAAGATACACCACAGAGTACACGGAGGACACAGAG
>CAZMNL010000553.1:0-2736 GCA_964567525.1 uncultured Anaerolineaceae bacterium | reverse complement strand
ATCGCTATTTTCAAGGAGTTTGCTCACGATGATTGAAGGCACACTGGTTGATCTCGTTCCCTTTGAGGACGATTTTGCAATTTACCTTGAACAGTGGATGAACGAAGAGGCGTGGTTCCGCACCCGCATTTTTGACCGCCGCGAGCCGCACACCGAAGACGACGCGAAAAAGTTCATCGAAAAGATGGAAAAGAACGAACACGGGATGCTGATCGGCTTCCAGACCAAAGACGGCGACCCGGTCGGCGTGGTGATGTTCGACCACGAGTGGACGCGCGTGCGCAAGGCCGAGAGCGCCTTCTTTGCCGGGGATATGCGCTACGAAGGCATGGACGAGGTGCTGGACGGGCTGCTGATGCTGGTGCGCTACTGCTTCGAGACGCGCAACCTGCACCGCCTGGATGCAGCGGCGTTGGCCTTCGACGAGGTGAAGATCGAGTACCTGCGCCGCGCGGGATTCGTTCACGAGGGCACGCTGCGCCAGCATATCCGCTGGGATGGCGATTACGTGGACGTGGAAATGTTCGGCCTGCTGGAAAGCGAGTGGCCGGGCTACGCGCAAAAGGTCGAGGGCCTGGACCTGCAAGCCAGCGGCCTGGAACCCAAGCCCAAACCCGAAAAGAAAGACGAGAACGGCAAGGACGAGAAGAAGGACTAGCGCGGGCTGCAGAAATTCCGCACCGGTTGTAGGGGCGGGTTTGGAAAGTCGCCCCTACGCCTGTCAAGTTAAGGTCCTAAGCGTGAGAACGAGTGCTGTCATCGCACTACGCCCGACGGTAAAGCCGTCGGGCTACATGTCGGCCACCCCGTAAACGGGGCTAAACATGCGATCAGCGGGCCGCTTTGCGGTCCAGCAGACCTATAGGCCTGCGCGAACCTGCGGTTCGGCTTGATCGCCGGGCGAAGGGCGATTATCGGGTTAGCTTGACAGCTATGGGGCGTCTTGCTATACGCCCCTACGGCGGGCGGCCCTGGTACGAATTCCACACATGCGCGCATCACATCCGGTGCTATAATCGGGCCGTTATTTTCGTGCCAAGCCGAACACAAGGAGCTTTGATCGTGAGCGTCATTCCCATCGAGCAAGTGCCCGATCACCTCGACGAACAGGTGCAGCTTAAAGCGTGGGTCGATACCATCCGCGACCAGAAGAGTATGCAGTTTCTCGTGCTGCGCGATGCCACCGGGCTGGTCCAGGTCGCGCACTGGAAGAAGGGCAACCCCGAACTGGCCGAGACGATCTCCGGGCTGTCAGTCGAGTCGATTGTCGAGATCACCGGCAAGGTCGTCGCCAACGAGAGCGTCAAACTCGGCGGGCTGGAAATCCAGCTTGAGTCGCTGGACGTGCTCAGCCAGGCCGAGCCGATGCTGCCCATCGAAGAAGAGTCTTCGCAGGACGTGCGCCTGGACTGGCGCTTCCTGGACCTGCGCCGCCCGCAGAACCGCCTGATCTTCGAGATACAGACCGCCGCCGAACACGCCATGCGCGAGTTCTGGATGCAGCGCGGATTTATCGAGATTCACTCGCCCAAGCTGATGGGCGCGCCCAGCGAATCCGGCGCGGAACTGTTCGCGCTGGAATACTTCGGCGGGCAGGCGTTTCTGGCGCAGTCGCCGCAGTTCTACAAGCAGATGGCGATGGCGGCGGGCTTTGACCGCGTGTTCGAGATCGCGCCCGTGTTCCGCGCCGACCCGTCGTTCACGTCGCGCCACTCGACCGAGTTCACCAGCATTGACGTGGAAATGTCCTGGATCGACTCGCACGAGGACGTGATGACGCTGGAAGAGGAATGGCTGCATTACGTGTTACGCGCGATCAAAGAAAAATACGGCGAGCGCATCGCGGAGACGCTCGAGGTTGAGATCAACGTGCCCGCGCTGCCCTTCCCGCGCATCCCGATGGTCGAGGCGCGCGAGATCGTCGCGGCCAGCGGCTACGTGATCCCCGAAGACGGCAAAGGCGACCTGGACCCGGAAGGCGAGCGCATCGTCGCGCGGCATGTGCAGGAACAGTTCGGGCACGATTTCGTGTTCGTGACCGATTATCCCTGGACCGTGCGCCCGTTCTACCACATGAAACAGCCGGATGATCCGACCCTGACGCGCAGCTTCGACCTGCTGTGGAAGGGATTGGAGGTCACGACCGGGGCGCAGCGCGAGCACCGTCACGACGTGCTGGTCGAGCAGTTGTACGAAAAGGGCCTGACCGAGGGACCGGTGCAGTTCTACCTGGACTTCTTCAAATACGGCTGTCCGCCGCATGGCGGCTTCGGCTTCGGGCTGGCGCGGATGCTGATGTCGATGTTGGGGATCAACAACCTGCGGCAGGTCACGTACCTGTTCCGGGGGCCGAATCGCCTGATGCCGTAGCGGGATAACGACGACCGATGTTAGAGGGTTTGCTGGTCGATCTGGTGCCATTGGGGGCCGCGTTTGACGCTCAACAGCATGCCTGGATGAACAACGCCGCGCAGTATTGGGCGTCCGGCGGGGAATGGCGCTTTATGTCGCGCGCGATGATCGCTCACCAGGCACAGCGGCGCGCGCAGCGTCACGAACGCTCCCTGTATCCGCGTCTGAGCTTTGGTATCCAGACCAAACTCGGTCAACCGATTGGCGTGATGACGATCAAGCACCTGCAAAGCGCGCACCGTGCCGGCATGTTGGGTGCGCGCATCGGTGAGCCGGACTACTGGGGCAGCGGCTACGGCTCCGACGCGCTGGCGCTGGTGATCG
>CAZMNL010000552.1:0-2740 GCA_964567525.1 uncultured Anaerolineaceae bacterium | reverse complement strand
CTCTCCGGAAGCTGGAGGTGTGTGCTTCGCACACGCGGGATTATAGGGGTGAGGTGAACTCGCGTGGATTCCGAAACATTTTCTGAACTTCTATATATTCAAGGAGTCCTGATGGCACACACCATCACCGGAACCGTCGAAGCCGTCCTGATCGCGCCCGAAGCGAGCGATATCGCCGCCGTGCGCCGCGAGTCCGTCGAAGTCACGCTGGCGGGTTTTGCGGGGGATCGCCACGCCGGGCTGAGCTACCGCGCCGGGGGCCGCACGCCGCATTACGCGCGCGGCACGGAGATTCGCAACAGCCGCCAGGTGTCGCTGGTGGCGGTCGAGGAACTGGCCGAGGCCGCCGCCGCGCTGGGTGTGCCGGAAGTCTCGCCGGAGGCGCTGGGCGCGAACCTGCTGATCGCGGGGATTCCTTCGCTGACGCTGCTGCCGCCCGCCACGCGGCTGTTTTTCGCGGGCGAGGCCGTGCTGGTGGTCGAGGGTGAGAATCTGCCCTGCACGGCGGCGGGCGAAGAGGTCCAGAAGGCGTATCCGGGTGTAGAACGAATCGCGGTGCGCTTCCCGGAGGCGGCGCTGCACCGGCGCGGGATCGTCGCCTGGGTGGAGCGCGCGGGCCGCATCACGGTGGGGGACACGGTGCGCGCCGTGCTGCCCGACCAGCCGCCCTATCCCGGTGCCTGACAGCCGCGCGCGGGTCGATCCCTATTCCGGCGGCAGCAGGGGCGGACGGGAGTCCGCCGGTTCGCAGTCGTCGCTGGATTCCGGCGTATCGCAGGGGGGCTGGCGGCGCACCATGCGCACGCGCGCCACGCGCATCTCGTCCATTTCCTCGACCACCACGTCATACCCGCCGTAGCGCACGCGGTCGCTCTTCACCGGGATGCGGTCCAGGCGCTCCGCGATATAGCCGCCAATCGTCGTGGAGTGCGGTTCGCCTTCCGGCAGGAGGCCGAAGCGTACCCCGACATCGTGCATCGTCACCAGCCCGTCGAGCGCGACCTCGTTGGCGGTGATGCTGACCGGCGCGCGCTCCGCGTCGAACTCGTCCTGCACCTCGCCGACCAGTTCCTCGATGATGTCTTCCAGCGTGGCAATCCCGGACATGCCGCCGAACTCGTCCAGCACGACGCTGAAGTGCATCTGCTGGCGCTGCATCTGTTCCATGACGCTGCCGGCGCTCGCCATTTCGGGGAAAAACAACGGCTGGCGCAGGATGCCGCGCAGGTCGAAGTCGCTGCCGTCGCCGGTGAGCACGGCGGGTTGGTGGACGACGAGATCGAGCAGGTCTTTGGCGTGCAGCAGCCCGATCACATGATCGATGGACGTGTCATACACCGGGTAGCGCGAATGCCGCCCGGTGGAGACGGTT
Source organism: uncultured Anaerolineaceae bacterium (assembly GCA_964567525.1). Classification (GTDB taxonomy): domain Bacteria; phylum Chloroflexota; class Anaerolineae; order Aggregatilineales; family Aggregatilineaceae; genus CAYRNY01. Next base: position 1,368 of record CAZMNL010000552.1, on the reverse strand, counting down.
TCCAGCACCTCGCGTATGGGCGTGCTCACGCCGATGGCGTCCACCTCGACGCGCGGCTGCATCACCTCGCGGATCGGCAGATCGCCGAAGTCAAACGCGCGATGAAGCAGCAGTTCCTCGCGGTCCTGCAAGATTCCGGCTTCGTGCGCGCTCTGGACCAGCATCAGCAGTTCCTTAGCGGAGTGGACCTGTTCGTGCCCGCTGGCCGGTTCGAACCCGATCAGGCGCACGACACCGTTACCGACGGTGTTCATCACGAAAATCACGGGGCGGAACAAATGAAAAAACCACGTGGTCGGGCGCGCGACGATCAGCGAGGTGCCTTCGGGCCGTTGTAACGCGATGGCTTTGGGGGCCAGTTCGCCGAACACAATATGCAGCATGGTCACCAGCGAGAACCCGATGATAATCGCGGCGGAGTGACCATACGCGGCGGCGACTTCGCGGCCCAGCACGGCTTCGAACAGGTCTTCGAGCAGGTGCGCGACCGCCGGTTCCCCGATCCAGCCCAGGCCCAGGCTCGCCAGCGTGATGCCAAGCTGCGTGGCGGCGATGTAGTTGTCAAGATGGGCAATCGCGTTCTGGGCAGCCTGCGCACCCCCGTGTCCGGCGTCGGCAAGCTGGGTGATGCGCGTGCGCCGCGCCCCGACCAGCCCGAATTCAGCGGCAACAAAAAAGCCGTTGATCAGCACGAGTGCGAACACGGCGATCAGCCCTATGGCAGAATCCATGCGGTAATTGCTCCCCCGAAATGCTGCAATCTGGTGTAATGCCCCAACGATAGCAAAGCATCCGGGATAATACAACTACCAATGCGCACAAGGCGCACCTCATAACGAGTTGGGCCGCCTCCATCACGGAAGCGGCCCAGTCTCGCATTGACGCGCCAACGAGTGTTGTACTCGCCAGCTTCCAGCCCCGTAGCCCGGTGGCTGGCAGTTTAGCTTTAAGCTGTAAGCGATTAGCTTTTAGCGAAAGCCTTCACCTCACCCCCTGGCCCCCTCTCCACGTGTGGAGAGGGGGAAAATGCTTTTGCACGTGGGGGCTGCTTACAGCTTATGCCTTATAGCGTACAGCTTACTTCGGGGCCTTGATGCCCAGGTCGCCCAGACCTTCCCAGCCGCGATCCTTCAGGACCGCGTGCGCCGCCGACAGGCGCGCAATCGGGACGCGGAACGGCGAGCAGCTCACGTAGTTCAGGCCGATGTTGTGGCAGAACTCGATGCTGTTGGGGTCGCCGCCGTGCTCGCCGCAGATGCCGACTTCGAGGTCGGGACGGGCTGCGCGACCGGTTTTGACGCACATTTCCATCAGTTGGCCCACGCCGTCACGGTCGATGGTCTGGAACGGGTTCACCGGCAGCACGCC
>CAZMNL010000551.1:0-2740 GCA_964567525.1 uncultured Anaerolineaceae bacterium | reverse complement strand
AGAATTTTTTCACCACAGAGATCACAGAGATCACGGAGAAATTATGGGAGAAAACCCTAAAAAAACACGAGACTGTTTGCGCCCCGTTCACGGAACAGATACCCTCCTCTGGCAGCCTCTTTTTTTCCTTTAAAAATCTCTGTGTCCTCCGTGTACTCTGTGGTGTATCTTTTTGCCCCGAATTTGAAACGCACCCGGGAAAACATCACCACAGAGATCACGGAGAATGTGGGGCACGTTTGCCTACAAATCTTTGCAAAATATTTACACTTTTCACAATTGGTTCGTGCTAAAATCATAGATAGCACGTATGTTCTATCAAAAACAGGAGCGATTACCCCATGCTGCTTGAGCTGATCTTGCTGGCGGTGACGGCGGCTGTCAGTTTTGCACTGTCCGCCGCCGTGATGTACGCCACGACCCCGCCCGCACCCCCGCCGGACAGCGATGTGGCGCGGTGGGGCGCGGAAATGGCCTACCTGCCGCCCCGCCCCAAAGAGGACGTTTGAGCGTCCCTCGCGCGCGACCTCGCCCGGCGCGACAAAGTGCCGCCGCGCCGACCTCACCCGCGCGCTACCCCTGCACGCCATTCAGCGCGTGCCGCATCCATACATTCGGCTCGGTGTACGTGCCCCGGTCCTGTGCGCGGTCGATCTGGACCGGGTTCAGCGCGCCGGGGATCACGTATGCGCCGCTTTCCGGGAACAGCATCCCGGTCCATGCTTCCCACTGCGCCACTGTGCCGGAAATAAGCATCGACTCCGGCGCGACCTTGACGATCTCCGCGCCGATGCGCGCATGGACGCGCAGCCACGCATCGAACGGCAGCCCGTCGGGGCGTTTCCATGTGATGTAACGTTCCATCGGCATCAGCGGGTACTGCGCTTTGACGTTCGGGCGCACGGGAGCCACCAGCGTGTCGAAGCCCGCACGCCTGGCGATCTGGCGCATGGCGTTCACGGCGTGCTGGCTGACGCCACGCCCCCGGTAATCCGGCGCGATCACGATCTGGATCGCGCTGACCAGGTTGGGCACGAGTCCGGCGTCATGGCCGGTGCAGGCGTGCTCCATCACCCAATCCCAGCCGCCGCCGGGCAGATCAGCGATGTCACCTTCCCAGCGGAACGGCACACTGTTGCCCATCGCCGCCACCGCGCCGGACTCCGGGTCCAGCAGCGCGAACTGGTGGCCGGGGAACTTGGTGATCATCTGGCCCCAGAAGCGATCCGTGATCGGGTCTTGCAGCATGAATTCGGGCCAGGATACGGACGCCACGTCGTCAATCGGCCCGGTCAGGTCGGGGCGCTCGGCGAGCGTGGCGATAGTGTATTGTGTCGGGGGCATGGTAGACTCTCCAGGTGTGCGGTCCAATCACCGCGCCAGTATACGCGAGAGGCTGTCTCGTGTACACCGGGAATACAGCTCACAACGTCTCCGCCGCGACGCCCGCCTTCGACCTGCAAGACGCCTATGATCGCGGGCAGCTCACGCCGGGGGCGTATGGGCAACAGGAGGAATGAACCATGTTCGACGAATTGAGAATGCGCATCAAAACACTTTTAGACGAAATTGAGTACACGCACGTCAAACGAAACTGGGTTGAGCGACTGATCGCTGCCGGTATCGAAGAAAGGGATGCTCACCAATGGGCGGCTGAAGTTGGGCACATTGTGGACGAATATGAAAGGAGTTTGCGTTTTTTAGTTGATTTACTTGAGAAAACGAGTGATCCTGCCGCCGCTGCGGAAGCTCTTGAGGGTTGGGTCGCTTACACGCGTGACTTGACCATATGGAAACTCGATGAAGTCACAAACGAGTTGAAGAAGCTGTACCCCAAATATCTGCCGCCGCCCAAACCTGATGACGAGGACGACGAATCGCCCACGTAAGCATATCCCCAGTTGATCGGCAGTCGCTCTAGCGAAAAAACCGTGGGGTTGGCGTATCGTCACAGGGGCGCATCCCTATACGCCCAATAGGTGTCAACTTAAGCGGTACTCGCCCTTCGCCCGGCGCTAAAGCCACCGGGCTATAAATCTGCTGGACCGCAAAGCGGCCCGCTGATCGGCACGTTTAGCCCCGTTTACGGGGTGGCCGCCCTATAGCCCGACGGATTCACCGTCGGGCGGCGAGGCGCGCCCCTTACACCCCGTCCGGCAGCACGCCGGGATCGCGCTCTGACGTGCGCCGCTTGCCGCGCCCCGCTTTCGGGTCCTTGACCACCTGCGGATCGGCGTCCGGCGGCAGATCGACCGTGTGCCCGGACGAGAACGCGATCCGCGTGCCGTCGTCGCTGCGCGTCACCGTGACGCCGTGCTGCCGCCACGTGATCGCCTGCCCCGCGAACGCGCTCGGCCCGGTGATCGCGGCGCGGCCCTGTTGGGGCACGAACGCGCCGAACAGCCGCGCGAACCAGTCCAGCGACACCGCGCCCTGAATCACTTCCGCGTCGCCCATGCCCTCGCCGGTTTCCGCGTTCCAGAAGCGCCGGAACGTTTGCTCCTGCTTCAAGATCGCAGCCTGCGCCGCCAATGTGCGCCGGAACAGGTCCGCCGACTCCGCCGCATAACCCGTTTCCACCAGCGCGAGTCCGATCCGCGCGTTCCACTCCGGCCAGCTTCCGCCGGGTCCCTCGCGGTGCGCGGGGTCGTATTCAGGATCGCTGGCCGGGACTCCGCTCAGGCCGCACGGCTGCGCGTACTGCGCCGGATCGGTCAGCGCGGCGACCAGCGGCACGAGC
>CAZMNL010000550.1:0-2750 GCA_964567525.1 uncultured Anaerolineaceae bacterium | reverse complement strand
CTTCGCGCGCATCGCGGGAAATGGTCGTCGTGCCGATCTGCACGCTGGATTCAGGCGCGATCTGGCTTTCCAGCGTATCGAACAGGTTGACCGCGAAACGTTCAGTTTTGAAGGTTTCGCCACCGCGCTGCAAATCCACGCGGTAGACGCCCGGCTGCAATGTATCGGCGAATACGACTTCGCTGGTTTGCGGTTCTAGTGTGACACGATAACCATCCGGGCGCGTCACAACGGCGCGGTCGGCCCCTTCGATAAAGCGCACCATCACCGGCGCGCCAGGCGAGAGCGCCGCGTCCACATCCGTGACGCGCGGCGGCGAGAACCACGCGGCAAGCTCCGCGATCAAGATCGGCCAGGCCGGTTGCAGCACCATATCGGTATTCGGATAACGCGCGTCAAACGGCAAAATCACCACCTGCCGGTTATCGACTTCCCCCGCCACCACCAGCGGATGATCGCCAGTCGCCACTAACACGGTCGCCCAGTCCACCGCCGCCAGCGTGCGAAACTCGCGCAGGTTGACCGTCTCCATGAAGACGCCCAGGTTGCGCGTGCGCGGGTCGTCGGGGTGCACGCGCAGCGGCGCGGACGGCTGCACCTTCGGCCCCAACGCGAAAAAGTCCGTATCACCGGGCGGATTGATGATCAACAAGTCGTTGCCCGGCAATTCGTCCGGCAGCACACCGTCTAACACATACAGATCGTACTCACCCGCACCGAGATCGTCACCCGGTTGGGCACGGAACAACTGCACGCCGCGCAGACTGCGGAAAACCTGCGTCAGAAACAGGTTATCTTCCATAACCAGCAGCACGCGCCCGGCCCCGGCGCGATCCCGCACGGCAAACGCGCGGTTATCCAAAGCCAGGTAATCGCGGGTGGGCGCATTGGCGGGCAGCGTCAGGTGTGCGGCGAGCGTTTCGAAGTCCTGCGGCAGTTCGATATCGAAAATATCCACATAACCCCGCGCCGGAATCGTATAGCGCCGGGCGGTGAACAACACGTCGCTGCCATCCAGTCGCAGGTCCATGATCACTTCGGCGTCGCGGTTGCCGTAATTGCTGATGCGCGCGAACAACTGCGGCGGTTGGCCCGGCAGTGCGGCGGTCGCCAACGCGGACAGCGCGAAATTTTCATCACTTTCGCCTACCGGCACAAAGCGCACATCACCCGGCACCGGTGGCAGATTCACGGGCAGGCCCCCGTCAGAAATGATCACGACCTTCAACTCGTCTACGCCCACCGCACCCGCCGCCGCCAGCGTCATCGCGGCGGACCAGTCGGCGGAGGCGTCGCTGGAAGCTGCCGAGCGAATCGCGTCACGTAGAACCCGTTTATCGCGGGATGCTGCCGCCAATACTTCCGGCACTTCGGCGACACGGATTACGGTCATCGTGTCGTCTGCGCCGAGCGTGTCCACGAGGTCCAGTGCGATATCGCGCGCGGCGGCGAAGCGGTGCGGCTGAACATCCGTCGCGTTCATGCTCGCGGACGCATCCAGCAGCAGCACGATACGCCCGGTGGTGATCGTCTTCACGGTGGTGAAGGGCCGCGCCAGCGCCAGCACCAGCGCCGCCAGGATCAGCAGTTGCAGCAGCAGCAGCCAGCTAAACCGCAGCTTTTGCCAGGGCGCGTTCGCTTCGCGGTCGCGCACCAACTGCTGCCACAAAAACGTACTGGATATCGGCATTTCCGTGCGCCGCAGCCGCAGCATATACAGCATGATGATCGGTATCGCCAGCGCACTCAGCGCCAGCGCCAGGGGTGTCAAGAATGAAGGCATGACTACTGCACCATAATAGTTATCGGCAAAACGAGATGATCCGCACCGTGCGCTGCCGGGACACGGTCCCCGGTTTCGGGATGATAGAATCCAACCTCAAGCCGCGCCGGGCCGCGATAGCTGGCGAACTCCGGATCGAATACCAGGTTATACCTGTCGATGACATATTCGCCCGCTGCCCAGCCGGTCGTGGGACGCTCGCCGCCCACCGGGTAATCATCGTGTTGGGCAATCACGCGGCCCTCTGTGTTGAGCAAATGCGTAAACACCCGGTAGGATGTATCCGCCGTATCGAGCGCCTGCCACACCAGCGTGAGGTCAAGCGTTTCCTCTGGCGTGACCGTCATCTGCGGCACGCTGAAGCCCTCCAACACCGCCAGATCGCCAAACGCCATATCGACCGGCACATCATACGCGGGCGAGACAAACAGGCGGTCGGTCTGCTCAAGCGTATATGTCGCCAGAACTGCCAGGGGACCGTCTCCAGGAACCAGCACCAGTTCGGCTGTCTCGCTGGCCTCCGCCGGGACGCGAAACGCGCGCCAATCCACGCTGTAGGGTCCGTAGGCGCGCACCGGATGCCCCAGGGACCAGCCATCACCCCGCAGCACGATATCCGCGCCGGTCCAGGGCTGCGACTGGCAGCAGTCGCCCACCGCCCAGTACAACGTTATACGAAGCTCTTGCCCGGCGTTGAGCACCTCCGGCCCGGCATCCAGACCGCGCAGCGTGATCGCATCCGTGAGCGCGATATCTACGGGCTGCGGCAGCGCATCGAACGCCGCCTGTGTATTACCGTCGAGTGTCACGGCGGGCAGCCGCACAAACTGCCCCACCGGGACGCCCTCGACCGCCCAGCCCAACCCCTGCAAATCTGCCGCATCAAACACCACCAGCCGCAGGTCATAGTCACCCGGCGGCGCGCCCGGCGGCAGTTCCAGCAGGCTAAACGCGCTGGCGATATCGC
>CAZMNL010000549.1:0-2756 GCA_964567525.1 uncultured Anaerolineaceae bacterium | reverse complement strand
CTCATCTTGGGGGAAGGGGCCGGGGGATGGGGGCAGAAAATGCGGCGCTGCGTAAAGTCAGTGACTAAACGCGCTGCCGATGTTCTGTAGTGAAGCATTCCAGCGGATTCCCCCTACCGTTTTGGGCGCAAAACCCGCATAATTGCGATAATGGTATGTGCCAACGGTACCGGCAGAACCTTGCTGCGTCTGTGGAGGACGTTCGATGAATGATCACCTGGTGGTGCTGATCACCGCAAAAGACAAGGCCGAAGCACGCCGCATCGCGCGCAAACTGTTACAGAAGAAGCTCGCCGCGTGCGTGAACTTTGTGCCGATTGAGTCGATGTTTATTTGGGAAGGCGAGATTCAGGAAGAGGACGAAGTGCTGATGATCGTCAAGACCAAGATTGACGCCTTCGACGAGTTGGCGAGCGCGGTCAAGATCGCACACAGCTATGATAACCCGGAGATCATCGGCGCGCCCGTGATCCTGGGTTCCCGCGAGTATCTAAAGTGGATAGACAATGTGGTTAAAGACTAAACCGGAGACACCCCCCACCCCATCCAACCCTCACCGCCTGCTGATATCCTTCGCGCACCCCGACGATGAATCGTTCGGGATGGGCGGCGCGATCCGGCATTACGTCGAACAGGGCGTCGAGGTCGCGCTGATCTGCTCGACCAACGGCGATGTTGGCACAGTAGCCCCGGAGTTTATGCAGGGCTACGACTCGATTGCCGACCTGCGCCTGGACGAACTGCGCTGCGCCGCCGAGACGCTCGGCATCCGCGAGGTGATCGCGTTCGGCTACCGCGACAGCGGCATGATGGGCACACCCGACAATGATCACGCCGACTGCTTATGGCAGGCCGATGAAGATGTCGTCGTTGAGCGCATCGTGCGCGTGATGCGCCGCTTCCGGCCCGACGTGGTGGTGACCTTCGACCCGTTCGGCGGCTACGGCCACCCCGATCACATCTACATGCACCGCGCCACGACGCGCGCGTTTCACCTGGCGGGCGATCCCGACGCCTACCCGGAGCAGATCGCCGAAGGGCTGGAACCGTTCGCCCCGGCCAAGCTGTACTACACCGCGTTTCCGCGCTTCCCGCTGCAACTGCGGGTGTGGCTCACGCGGCTGCGCGGCGAAGACCCGCGCAAGATGGGCGTGAACAAAGACCTTGACCTACAAGCCGCGCTCGACAACGTGCTGCCTGCGCACGCGCGGCTGAACGTCGCGCGCTACCAGGACGCCTGGGACGCGGCGGCGGGCTGCCACGCCTCGCAGGGCAACCCGCGCGACACCGCCAGCATTATGGACCGGCTGCGGCGTTTCATCTACCGCTACCAGGAATTCACGCGCGTCTACCCCGCGCCCAACGGCCACGAGCGCATCGAGCGCGACCTGTTCGAGGGGATTTGAGCGTAGGGGCGGGTTTCATCGAACCGCAGGTTCGCACCCGCCCAAATCCGGCGCGGAGTCCCGCCAGGAGCCGACAACCCTACCCCCCATTCTGCCCGGCCACCAGCGGCGCAAGTTCGGCGACCTCTGGCGCGTGCAGGATCACGTAACGGCGGTGCGCCTCGGCGTAATGTTTGGCGGCGGCGGCCTGGTCGCCCTGCGCGGCGGCGATATCGCCGCGTGCGCGCTCGGCGTCCGCGATGCCGCGCAGGTACTGCATCCGGCGGGCGCGCTGTAACGCGGCGGGCGCCAGCGGGACCGCGTCTTCGACGCGCCCGGTCTGGACCAGCAGCCGCGCCAGCCGCGCTTGCACCCGTACCAGCGTATCCTGATCGGTGGCGTTTTCGCTGTATTCCAGCGCGGCGCGGTATTCCTGCTCCGCCTCGTCAAGCCGGTCCAGCGCCGCGAGCACCAGCCCCATATCCGCGCGGAAAACCCCCTCCCAGCGCGGCAGGTCCAGCGTCACGGCGACGGCAATCGCCTGTTTGTGCAGCGCGCGCGCCGCTTCATAATCCTTCAACTGGTAATACGTGCGGCCCAGGTTATTACTCTGCACCGCAATCACCAGCGTATCGTCGTGCTGGCGGCTGATCGCCAACGCCTGCTCCAGATAACTGATCGCGGCCTGCGGGCTGCCGGTCAGCGTCAGGAACCAGCCCATATTGCCCAACCGCAGACTCGCGGCGTGCGGGTCGTCGCTGGACTGCGCGATCTGGATCGCTTGATCGAAGAAGTCGCGCGCGGTGTCCACGTCGCCGGTTTCGGTGTAGAGCGTCGCCGCGTTAGAAAACACGAGTCCGCGCGTGGGCTGGTGCTTGACCTGGTTAAGCACCACCAGCGCCTTTTCGTATTCGTCCAGCGCGGATTTATAGTCACCGCTCTGTCGCCGCAACTGGGCAATATCACAGCGCAACTGCGCCACCTGGCGGTACTGCCCGTCGCGTTCAAACAGGGTGAGCGCCTGCTGCCAGTGTTCCAGCGCGCGATCCGCGTCGTTCTGCTGCGCCGCAATGTTGCCCAACAGGTGCAGCGCCTCCGCCTGCCGCAGTAGGTCTTCCTGCGCCTCGGCCAGCGCCATCAGCCGCCGCAGGATTTCCTGCGCGTCAGCGATGCGATTCTGGCGCACGGCGACATTGCCCAATGCCAGCAAAATCTGCACATGATCCGCCGGGTCAACGACCGTCTGCGCGTCATAGAGTTCCTGCGCTTCGGTGAGAAAGCTCTGCGCGCGGTCAAGATCGTTGGTCGCGTAGGCCGCCATGCCAAGCCGCGTCAGGGCGACGGCTTCGTGCGCTTTGTAATCCGTGCTGC
>CAZMNL010000548.1:0-2758 GCA_964567525.1 uncultured Anaerolineaceae bacterium | reverse complement strand
CGGGCGCGCCTCGCATGGCGTGATCCCGCACTTTCACGGGCAGGCGGTGGCGATGGCCGCCTATGAGCAGGGACTCAAGCAGGCCGCCGCGAACGTCATCGGCCCGACCAACGCCAGCCGCGAGGTAATGCGCGCCTTCCTGACCGAACACGGCTACCGCTTCATCATGGGCGACGGTGGCTACTATGCGTTCATCAACGTGGCGAAGTGGCAAGCAGCGGGCGGCTACGCGGACAGTTTCGAACTCGGTGCGTACCTCGCCGAACAGCACGGGGTCGCGGTCGTGCCGGGCGCGGCGTTCTCCGAAGACGGCGACGGCTGGATTCGCTTCTCGTATGCGCTACCGCCGGAGAAAACGCGCGGCGCGGTGGAACGCTTCCACACGGCGCTCACCGCGTTGGAGTGACTTTGCCGCAGTGTTTTATGGGGGCGGTTTTTTAACCCGCCCCCCACCGGCGCATTTTGTCTCTTGACAGATTCCCCGCGTACAGGCATGATCGTACACAACATGTGAATACATCTGGCGGTGCGCGCCCCCCTGACCCCTGACCGGGGTTTTTTTGTTTTTTTGTATCCGTTCTGCTTACACGCGCCTGCCCAGACCGTATCGTAACAGGATCGCGGATCATGACATATACCCGCCAGGCAGCACCCCATCTGAACATGCCCCCGCCGGTGGACCAGTCCGCCGACCGCGTACACGCTAATATGTATTTCCTGGTGATCGAAGTATTTTTGTTCGGGCTGGCGCTGCCCTCTACCGCGCGTTTCCTGGCCGTGTACGCGATCCGGCTGGATGCGTCGGCGGCGATGCTCGGCTGGCTGACCGCACTGCCCGCGATCATCGCCATGATCACGTCGGCGTTTGCCGAATGGTGGCGGCACAGGTGCGGCAGCCTGGAACGGGCCGCGCTGCTGGCCGGTTTCGGATTTCGAACCGTGTTTCTGCTGCCCGCGTTTACCCCGTTTTTCCCGGCGGAGTGGCAAACCACCTGGCTGCTGGTCGCGGTGTCGATTCCGGCGGTGGCGCAGGGCGTTTCGTCGGTGGTGTTCCTGGTGCTGCTGCGCGGCAGTTTACCAGATCACCGTGTGACGGTCGTCGTCAGCCGCCGCGCGACCCTGTATAACGTCGGAGTGGCGCTGGGCACGGTCGCGCTGGGTTTCTGGCTGGAACAAGCCCCCTTCCCGCTGAATTACCAGGTGATGTTCGTGGTTGCGTTTGCGCTGGCGCTGGTCAGCCTGGAATACGTGCGCCGCGTGCATATTCTCGACGACGTGCCCGCCCCTGCCGCCCAGCCCGATCCGGGGCAGGCGCTCGCGCTGCCCGGCGTCCGGCGCGTGATGGTGGTCACGATGCTGACGCACGTGACGTTTTTCGCGCTGGTGCCCATCGTCCCGCTGCGGCTGGTCCACGAACTCGGCGCGACGGAGGGGTATATGTCGGTGTTTGCGCTGGCGGAACTGAGCGCGGCGGCGATCATGGCCTCGCAAACCAACCGCTTTGTCCAGCGGTGGGGCAGCCTGAACGTGATCGCGGTGGGCATGATCGGTACGGCGCTCTCCGCGCTGATCATCGGCCTGTCGGATAACCTCACGGTGGCGCTGGTGGCCTCGTCGATCTCCGGCGCGACGTGGACCGCCGCCGCCGTGAGCGTGTTCGGCTACTTCACCGAGAACACGTCGCAGGCCAATGTGACACGCTTCACGCGCATATTCAACCAGGTGGTGATGCTGTCGATCTTCGTGGGGCCGCTGCTCGGCAGCCAGCTCGCCAGCACCTCCCTGGCGCTGACCACCGTGCTGCTGATCGGCGCGGGGGTGCGCCTGGGGGCGGGGCTGTGGGTGATCACCAGCCAGCGGCGCGACCTGCTGCGCCGTCCGCGTCCGGCGGCAGCGTGACCGCGCTGCCGGTCCCGCTTGCGCGATTTTTACGTGACTCTGGCGGAACGTTTACGGTAATCCGAGCATTTTCTGATGATGCGCTGAGATCGCTCTTACACACGTGTGCGATGATCTGTGCAACAAACTTTCACGCAAGATGGCCGATCAAATCAACACGTGAACCGAGGAGCACATCACATCATGACCAAGATCATCCGTTGGACTCCCCAAACCAGCCCGCGCACCTTCGATAAGCTGTTCGATGAACTGTGGAACGATATGTGGCGCGGCGAGGCCCGCTACCACAGCGAAACGCGCCAGCCCGTACTGCGTCCCGCAATGGACGTGATCGAGGAAGAGGGCCGCGTGCGCGTCCATGTGGACCTGCCCGGCGTCGCCCCGGACGATGTGACCATCGAGGTAGACGGCGACCTGCTGACGATTCGTGGCGAGATCGCCGCGCCGCCCGTTGACGACGACGCCGGGGGGCGCTGCACGTACCGTGAGCGCCGCAGCGGGGCCTTTAAGCGCGCGCTGCGCCTGGCCGATACGCTGGACACCGCCAACGCCGCCGCCACATTCGACAACGGCGTGCTGACGCTGGAACTGCCCAGGCTGCCGCAAGCGCAGCCCAAACGTATTACGGTGCAGACCGCCGAGTAACGCCTCACCAACGCACAGCGCGGCCCTGTCTCATAGGATGGGGCCGCGTTTTTTGTTTGAAACCACCCCTCAATTATTTCACCTCTAGCTTTGCAGATTTCCAGATGCACCTCACCCCCCTCGGTTCCCGCGTATGCTACGCATCCGTTCTCCAGCCAAGCTATAGCTTTTCAGAAAACGTTACAGAAACGTGTCTGATCACAGCTTGCGCACC
>CAZMNL010000547.1:0-2761 GCA_964567525.1 uncultured Anaerolineaceae bacterium | reverse complement strand
GTGGCGGGTCCCCGATCAACGGGCGGCAGGCTGGCACGCGAACAGCGTCCCGCCGGGCCAACCCGGAAACACTGTCCTGAACGGGCATCACAATGTATATGGCGAAGTTTTTCGCTATCTCGTCGCGCTGCAACCGGGCGACCTGGTCACGTTGGAATCGGGGCCGCGCCGCTACCATTACATCGTGGTCCAGACCATGACGCTCGCAGAGCAGGATCAACCCATTGAAACACGCCAGCAGAACGCGCGCTGGATATTGCCGACCGAAGACGAACGTGTTACGCTCGTAACATGCTGGCCGTACCATGCCAACACACACCGATTGGTGGTGGTTGCACGCCCGCTGGAGGATGTTATACCATCGGCTGCAATCCCGTGACCATGCCTGCATTCTGACACCGAAACCCTGAGTCTGTGGTGGGGAGAAACCTGATGATTCAGCTTTTAGCGCTTATTTCCACACCCATTTTGAACCTGCCGGTGATCCGGCGCATTCGCCGCAATCACGGCCTGGAACACGCGACGATCCACGTTCTGAGCCAGCGCGTCAAGAACCTGAGCATGGCCGGGCGTTCGACCGCCACCGGGTTTTACCTGTACGGCAATATCACGACCGGTGAAGTTGAGGCCGCCGCATGGGAAGCGCTGCGCCGGATGGACGAGGCGTGCGATGTGCTGATCGTCGAAGGGATCGGAAGCGCTGCGCCGGATGCGCGGCGGCGAGTACGGCCTCGCGATCCATCCCAACTGCGGCACCGGGTTGGTAACGGCGGGATTCCTGACCAGCATCACGACTCTGCTTGGCACTGCCGGGATGCGCAATAACTTCATGGATCGGCTCTCGCGCCTGCCCAGTATCGTATTAATGTCAACGTTCGCGCTGATCCTGGCGCAGCCGTTAGGACTGGCGCTTCAGCAGCATTTCACCACGCTGGGCGATCCGGGCGATACCGAAATCGTGAATATCGACCGTTCCGAGTTCCCGATCCCCATCGCGGGGCAGCGTATGACCGTGCATTTTGTCCGCACACGTTCCAGCTAATGAGCGCCAACAACTCTGCGCCCACGTTCTACATTCTGCACGGCGATGACGAATTCAGCCGCCGCGCGGCGGTCCAGGCCATGCGCGACCAGATGGGTGATCCCTCTATGGCGGACCTCAACACCACCGTTTTAGACGGCAAGACGGCAACCGCTGCGGATGTGCTTTCAGCAGCGCGTGCCATGCCATTCCTGAGCGACAAACGGTTGGTGATCGTGGAAGGCATAATCACCTGGCTCTCACGCAAGAACGCGGGCAAAAGCGGCAAGGCCGAACTGGACCAACTGGGCGAGGGGCTGGCGCACCTGCCGGAAAGCGCGCGGCTGGTTTTTGTCGAGCCGGGTCAGATCTCCGACCGCAACGCAATCCTCAAGCTCGCGCGCGAAATCCCCGGCGGATATCACAAAGAGTTCAAACCGCTGACCAAACCGGTGCAGTGGATCAAAAAACGCGCGCAGGAAGAATACGGAGTCGAGATCGAGCACCCGGCAGCGGTGGCGCTGGCAAACGTGATCGACGACGATCTGCGCGCTGCTGACAGCGAACTGGCAAAGCTCTCCACGTATGTCAACGCAGAACGCGCGATCACCGAAGCGGATGTCGCGCTGATGACAGCGTATGTCGCCGAAGCCAACATTTTCGAAATGGTCGATGCAATGGGGCGGCGGGACGGCGCGACCGCGTCCCAACTGCTGCACCAACTGCTCAAAGACGACGACCCACTGCGCATCTTCGGCATGATCGTGCGGCAGTTCCGCCTGCTGATCCTGGCACGCGAGTTTCTCAGCACAGGCGGGACACCCAAACAAGCCGGTAAAGCGTTGGGGGTTCACCCGTTTGTGGGCGAAAAAGCAGCCGGACAAGCGCGCGCCTTTTCACAGGAAGCGCTTGAAACCATCTACCGTTTCCTGCTGGATACCGACATCAGCATCAAGACCGGCAAGATTGACGCTGACCTCGCGCTCGACCTGTTGTTCGCCGGCATTTCTTCATAAACTGCTCATGTGACACTTCCCCTATTTTTAGACACCCCCTCTAGAATCTGATTAACCTGCGACGAAAGTCGCTCTTTTGCGTATAGTGGTACAGAAATATCACCTACCCCTAAACAGAATTTTACTGTGCTGAAGGTAAAACCATGCTCACCAAACTGGTCCAATCCGCTGCTGATGATGTTCATCTGCTTGAAATCATCGGGCGCGTGGATAATAACAGTACGGAAAGACTCAGCAATGCCGTACACAAAGCCCTGCTGCGCGACCGCGTGTATGTGCTGCTCGACATGCACGGCGTCGAATTCATCAACAGCGCCGGGCTGCGCACGCTCGTGCAGTTGTACAAACAAATCGTGCGCCGCGAGGGAACCCTGATCCTGATCAACCCCTCTGAAAACGTGCAGAAGCTGCTCGAACTGGTTGGACTGGATACCGTCTTCGAAATCCATCATGACGCGCGCTGGAACGCGGGCGCGTTTGCACCAGGAATGTTACCGGAAGGAAACCGCGAAGTATGCTACTGTCTTTAGAATGCGCGCTGCTCAATTACAGGCCGCGCCGGGGATAAACCGGCGCGGCCTGTTTTGTTTATGCCACATGACCGGGCTTTGACGCCATTTTGCACCCTGGCCTAAAACAACCGTGTGATAAAATAGCGAATAGGTTTTGATAAAATTTTGATGCGCAAGCAAGGAGATTTTTTGCATGACCACTACTAAAACAT
>CAZMNL010000546.1:0-2768 GCA_964567525.1 uncultured Anaerolineaceae bacterium | reverse complement strand
CTACCCGCCGATCACGGTGCCCGATCCACAGCCGGAGCGCGTCGCGGACCTGCGCGCGCGCTGGCAGCAGGACGGCGGCCCGGTGATCGGCTATGCGGGGCGCTTCGTGCGCGAAAAACGCCCGGACCTGCTGATCCGCGCGCTGGAAGTGATCAACACGCGCTACCCGAACGCGCGCGTGATTTTCGCGGGTGAGTACGATATCCCCTACGAGGACACCTGGGAACGCCACCAACCGCTGGTACAGCGTTACGCCGACCAGTTGATGTTCCTGGGCACGCTGGAGTCGATGCAGGCGATGGCGAACTTCTACGCCGCGTGTGACGTGCTGGTGATGCCCAGCGATACCGAGTGTTTCGCGCTGGTGCAGGTCGAGGCGATGTTGTGCGGCACGCCCGTGATCATGACCGACACCCCCGGCGGGCGCGTCCCGGTCACGGAAACCGGCATGGGCCAGGTCGTGCCGCGCGGCGACTGGCGCGCGATGGGGCAGGCGGTGATCGACATCGTGCAGCACCCGGACGACTACCGCAAGCCGCGCGCGCACATCGAGCAGTGTTTCAACATTGAGGAAACCGTCAGCCGCTACGAAAAGCACTTTCGCCGCGCGGCGCAGATGGGGCGGTAGAGGGACGGCCCACACACAGCAGTTTATTTGCGCCGCCCACCCGACGGTCAAACCGTCGGGCTACATACCCGTCACCCCGTAAACGGGGCTAAACGTTCCTGCATCAGCGGGCCGCTTTGCGGTCCAGCAGGTATATAGCCCGGTGCATTGAGCGCCGGGCGAGCGGCGATGATGAGTTCTCGACGCTGTGGGGGCGGAGACCAACAGCGACTGCAAAGGGACATAACTATTTATGACCATCGACAAAGCCACCATCCAGCACATGACGCGCAACGAGGCCGATATGGCCTTCAAGAAGCGCGTCGAAACGATCTTCGAGTGGATTTCGCCGCACGATAACAGCGTGATCCTTGACTGCGCGTGCGGGCGCGGCTTCTACCTGAACATGTTCCGCTACGTCAGCGGGTGCAAGCTGGTCGGGCTGGAACTCGACGCGGCGATCATCCAGAAGGCGCGGCGTAACGTCGCGCATTTGCCGGGGATCACGCTCACGCGCGGGAATATCTACGCGCTGCCGTTCCCCGATAACACCTTCGACGGCGTGATCCTCTCCGAGATTCTCGAACACGTCGAGAATGACGTGGCGGGACTGCGCGAGGTGCGGCGCGTGCTCAAGCCCGGCGGCGTGTGCGCGATCACCGTGCCGAACGCCCATTACCCGTTCCTGTGGGACCCGATCAACTGGACGCTGGAGCGCGTGTTCAATACGCACATCGGGCGCGGACCGCTGGCGGGCATCTGGGCGAATCACGTGCGGCTCTATCGCCGCGAACAACTGCGCGCCTCGGTCGAGGAGTCCGGCCTGGTTGTGGAGCAGGAACGCGCCTTCACGCATTACAGCTTCCCGTTTATTCACAACCTCGTCTACGGACTCGGTAAACCGCTGTTGGAGTCCGGCCTGCTGCCCGACGAGATGGCGACCGCCGCCGACCGCACGACCTTCGACCAGAATCGCGGCAGCTTGCTGAACCCGATCAATTTCGGCGTGGCGGTGCTGAACCTGTTCGACCGCCCGAACGCGCTCGACGAGCCGCCGGACCGCAGCACGGTGAATCTCGCGCTCAAGGCGCGCAAGCCTTAAGCCTCACCCCCGTGCCCCTGCGTATGCTTTGCATACGTTCCACACTCTGGAGAGGGGTGAAAAGCTCGTTTTCCTCATAGCCATCAAGATAACGCGGGGATTGCGTTTCGCCCGGCGATGAATTCGCTGGGCTATGTGTCTGCTGGACCGCAAAGCGGCCCGCAGATCACGTGTTTAGCCCCGTTTACGGGGTGGCCGGTATATAGCCCGACGGGTTCACCGTCGGGCGAAGGGCTTGATGCACATGGTGAAAAGCTCATTTTCCTCCCGATGGTCCCCGGCACCCCCAACCGTCTATAATCTGGGTGCAATCCCAATTCAATCAGCGTGTATCTGCGTCCCATTCTGTTTCCCAAAAGGAGCGCCCAAGATGCCCAACCGCTTACAACACGAAACCAGCCCGTACCTGCTGCAACACGCCGACAACCCGGTAGACTGGTATCCCTGGGGAGATGAGGCGTTCGAGGCGGCGCGCGAACAGGATCGCCCGGTGCTGCTCAGCATCGGCTATTCCGCGTGCCACTGGTGCCACGTCATGGAACATGAGAGCTTCGAGGATGCCGCCACCGCCGCCTACATGAACGAGCATTTCGTCAACATCAAGGTGGACCGCGAAGAACGCCCCGACGTGGACGATATCTACATGCAGGCCACGCTGATCTTCAACCGGGGCAGCGGCGGCTGGCCGATGACGGTCTTCCTCACGCCGGACGGACACCCGTTCCACGCCGGGACGTACTTCCCGCCGGAGCCGCGCTACGGGATGCCGAGCTTCCGGCAGGTGATGGAGGCCGTGCTGGATACGTTTCGCAAGAAGCGCCGCGAGGTCGAGCGCACCGGGCGCGCGCTGGCGGCGGACCTCAGCCGCAACATGTTCGAGGCGCTGGCCGCCACGCCGGACATGCTCAATCGTGAGGTGCTGGACACCGCCGCGCACAAACTGCTGGCGCGCACCGACCCGGTACACGGCGGCCTGACGCGCGGCCAGCCCAAGTTCCCCAGCCCGGTGAACCTGGAATACCTGCTGCGCTACCACACCGCGACGGGCGATGACCAGGC
>CAZMNL010000545.1:0-2774 GCA_964567525.1 uncultured Anaerolineaceae bacterium | reverse complement strand
CACGCTCGACGAGAACGACGTGATGCAGATGCGCCCGGTAGACGGCATCGACGTGCCCGCCAACGGCGGCGTTGAACTCGCGCCCGGCGGTTATCACATCATGCTGATCGACCTGCAAACCGCGCTCACCCCCGGCGACACCGTACCGCTGACGCTCACGTTTGAGTCCGGCGCGGAAGTCGTGGTCGAGGCCGAGGTGCGGGAGATGACCGCGCAATGATCGCTCCCACACGCCAATCAGGAGGGACGCTGCTGCGGGTCGTGGTGATGCGGGTCGCGATAATACTGGGCGCGGTGATACTGGGCGCGCTGCTGCTGGCGGGCTGCGGCTCGGACGGCGGCGATTCCGGCCCGACACCCACCCCGCGCCCCGGTACGCGCCTGGACCCGCCGAAGGTGATCGGGGACTTCACGCTGACCGGGCACACCGGCGAGCCGTTCACGTTGAGCAGTCTCAGCGGCAAGGTCGCGGTGCTGTACTTCGGCTACACCGCCTGCCCGGATATCTGCCCGACGACGCTCGCCAGCTACCGGCAGACCAAAGCCGCGCTCGGTGATGACGCGGCGCGGGTAGCGTTCGTGTTCATCAGCGTGGACCCGCAGCGCGACACGCCCGAACGACTCGCTCACTACGTCACCGCGTTCGATCCCGACTTCATCGGGGCGACGGGCGACGATGCCGCGCTGCGCACCGTCGCGCGGGACTTCGGCGTATTTTACCAGCGCGTGGACTACGAGAACGACAAAAACTACCTGGTCGATCACACCGCGTCGTCGTTCATCGTCGGGCCGGATGGCAATCTGCACGCGATTACGCCCTACGGCACCGATCCGCAGATCGTGGCGCAGTACGTGCGTGAAATTCTGCACGATACTTGAACCGGCCCGGTTAACCGTGCTATCATGATCGCGGGTGTGTGCCCCACCGCACGCACCCGCTGTTGTCCCGGCTTGCCGTCCCTTCCTTGATCCCTTGCGCCGGGCAGCCTTCGCTCATCCCCCAATTTTATACAAGGAGTTTTACCCTATGGCAGCCAAGAAAATTTTGATGCTGGTCGGCGATTACGTGGAAGATTACGAGGTAATGGTCCCGTTCCAGATGTTGTTGATGGTCGGGCACGAGGTGCATGCGGTCTGCCCGGACAAAAAAGCGGGCGACAGCGTCAAGACCTCGATTCACGATTTTGAAGGCGACCAGACCTACAGTGAGAAGCGCGGTCACAACTTCGCGCTGAACGCGACCTTCGCCGACGTGAAAGCCGAAGACTACGACGCGCTGGTGATTCCCGGCGGGCGCGCGCCGGAGTACATCCGCCTGAACGCCGCCGTGATCGCCATCACCAAACACTTCGCCGAGAACGACAAGCCTATCGCAGCGATCTGTCACGGGCCGCAGATTCTCGCGGCGGCGGGTGTGCTCCAGGGCAAGACCGCGACCGCTTATCCCGCTGTTGGCCCGGAGGTGACGCTGGCGGGTGGCACGTACAAGGCCGTGCCTGCCACCGACGCAGTAATCGACGGCAACCTTGTCACCGCCCCCGCGTGGCCTGCCCACCCTAAATGGATCGCGGCGTTCCTCAAGGTGCTGGGCACCACGATTGACCTGTAGGAACGGCCTCACCCCGTCCCGACCCCCTCTCCACATTCTGGAGAGGGGGCGTGCGCCTGCGAATCCCGCTCCCCAACCCTGGCATACCTCGCCCCCGGTTAGAAAATCCGTACCGTTTTGTATGCGCCACTGTGTTGACCCGCCGCTGCTTGGGCTGTATGCTGGAAAAGAAACCGCAGTTACACTGAAAATCACCCGCACCGCGTCACAGCGTGCGGTGGGAGAGGCGCGCGTGGCTGGCTGTATACTCTATATTGACGATAACCCCAACGATCAGCGGTTCGTGCAGAAGGTGCTGGGCCGCCTGGGCTATACGCTGCTGGTGGCCGGGGATGCCGAAAGCGGGTTGGCGCTGGCGCGCGATAACCGGCCTGACCTGATCCTGATCGATATCCAGATGCCCGGCATGGACGGGCTGGAAACCGCGCGGCGGCTGCGCAGTGTGCCGCACTGCAACCAGACCCCCATGATCGCGCTGACCGCGTATTCCGAGAAGTACCGCCGCGAAGAATACCTGGAAGCCGGGTTCAGCGACTACCAGCAGAAGCAGGCCGGGATCAAGCCGCTGCTCGACCTCGTGAAGCAGCATCTCGACGCCTGAGGCTTCGCCATAAAAATAGATACCCCATCCCTGAGGGAAGGGGACCTAAAAAAGTGTCTGTAGGGAAACACCAAACAGGCGAATTATTTCTGTGGATCGGCCTGAATGATCCGAACACGTTTATGTTAGCGAGGGGAAACTATAAACATGTCCGCGAACGACGACCGCGCGCAGTTGCAGCGCGCCCGTGACCTGATCGTCAACAAGCAGTTCAGCGAGGCGCGCGTGATCCTGCGCGGGCTGCCGCACAATCCCACCGCCCAACAGTGGCTCGTCAAGCTCGATGAAATCGCCCCGGAGTCCGCGCCGCGCGTGCAGGCCGAACAACCCACCGGCCCGACGCCCCTTCAGAGCCTCCCGCCGCGCCCGGCCAGCGTGTCCGCGCCGCAGCAGGGCAACATCGCGCTGAACCTCAACATCCGGATCGTGCGCTATGTCGTGGGTGGCATCGTGGCGATCATGGCCGTGTTGATGATCGCCGGGTTTGTGTGGCTGCCCTGGATGGACCTCGGCAGCGTGAACTTTTTCGGCCTGAGCCTTGATGCGTTTGGCGGCGAGGTTGAT
>CAZMNL010000544.1:0-2780 GCA_964567525.1 uncultured Anaerolineaceae bacterium | reverse complement strand
GGGGCGAAGAATCTCACCACAGAGTACACAGAGAACACGGAGAAAGTTTTTTTGAGAAAAAAGTAGAGAAAAGCAAATGCAAATGGCCCAGCACGTCTGCCCAATGTCTCTCTCTTCTTTTATTACTCTGTGTTCTCTGTGTACTCTGTGGTGAATTGACTTTTTGCCCCCAATCAGGAATACACCCCCGGGCTAACCGAAATTTTTCTGGTAAAACCGGAACGTCTTGTACTTGTAGCCGTTGTGCTGGTCTACGAGTTTCTGCATGGCGGTATTGGTTTCCAGCACCCAACCGCCGTCACCGTATTCGATGCCGTTTTTTGCGCAGTAGGTTTTGCCGCGTTCGAACAGGTCCGCGAACATGGCCGCCTCGACGCCCAGCCCGCGATACTGCGCCTTGACGCCCATCAAGGGGATGCGCAGCCGCGTGATCTTCGAGCGCACCTTCCAGTGCCAGAAGGTTTGCAACATGGCGATAATCTCCGGCTTGCCGGGGCGCGGGTAGGCATGGTGCAGCGCTTGATTGAGGTCCGGCAGCGCCAGCAGAAAGCCCACCGGCTGCCCCTTGACCTCGGCGAACAGCGTCACGTTGGGGTCGAGGAACTGGCCCAGGTCCTTGATCAACTCGTCCAGTTCGGCATCCGAGAACGGCACAAATCCCCAGTTCTTTTCCCACGCTGCGTTAAAAATCTCGCGCAGTACGTTGAGGTCCCCCGCGAGGTCCTTCACGTTGACGGTGCGCACGACGATCCCGCGCCGTTCGTTGTTCTTGTAGATCACGCGGAACAGCTTTTGCAGCCGTTTGGCTTCCGCCGTGCCTTGCATGGTGATGTAGTAGGCGTAGGTGTCCATCACCTTATCGTAGCCGGGCAGCGCCTCGATCAACGCCTGGAAGTACGGCGGGTTATAGGGCGAAAGCACGGTGGGCGGGTCGTCGAAGTTCTCGACCAGCAGGCCGCAGATATCGTTGATCGTGAACGTCACCGGCCCGCGAATCGCGTCCGCGCCCTGTTCCCGGACGTATTCTTCTGCCGCCGCCAGCAGCGCCGCCGCCACCGCCGGATCGTCGATCATTTCCATCCGCCCGAAAAAGCCGATGTTCTCGTTCCAGTGTTCATTATGGCGGCGGTTGATGAATCCGGCGATAGTCCCGACTGGCTGATCGCCGCGCCACGCGATGAAGTATTCGCCGGTCATGTATTCCCACGCGGCGCTGTGTTCGCGGTCGAGCCGGTGGCGTTCCATCGACACCAGCGGGGGAACCCAGTAGGGATTGTCTTTGTAGAGCTTCCAGGGAAATTCGAGGAAGATTTTGTATTCCTGGGGCGTTGCCACCCGGCGGACGGTGATATCAGCCATCGATCATGACTCCTTGTGAGCAACATCAGCAAGCGCGCGCTCGTATACGCGGAAGGTCTTGTACCGGCGACCGTGCAGTGTCTCGGCAAGCCGGTTCATCGCGTCGTTGGTTTCCAGCACCCAGCCGCCATCGCCGATCTGCCAGTCGAGTTCCAGCCCGGCTTTGTACGCCTCGACGAACATCGCGGCGTCAATGCCCACGCTGCGGTAGCCTTCCTCGATGCCCATCAGCATGATGCGCACGCGGTTCATCTTGGGCCGCAGCTTCCAATGGTACAACAGTTGCAGCAGCGTGAAAATTTCCGGTTTGCGCGGGTGTGGGCGCGCGTGGCGAATCACCTGGTTCATGTCCGGCAGCGCGAACAGGAACGCGCGCGGCTGCCCGTCCACCTCAGCGAAAAACGCCATACGCGGATCGACGAACTGCCCGATGGCCTTGACCAGTTCATCCAGTTCGCGGTCGGAGAACGGCACAAAGCCCCAGTTGCGCTCCCAGGCGTTGTTATAGATATTCTTCAGCAGCGTGAATTCATCGTTCAGCCGCTTGGGGTCTGCGTGGCGCACGGTGATGCCCCGGCGCTGGTTGTTGCGCTCGGTGATGCGGAAAATCTTTTGCAGCTCTGGCGTGCCGTTGACCGCTTCCATCGAAAAATGGTAGGCGTACAGGTCCGTTGCCTTCTCAAAGCCCGGCACGGACTCGATCAGGCGCTGGTAATAGGGCGGTGTCCAGGGGTACATCAGCACGTTGGAATCCTCGAAGCCGTCGATCACGATGCCGCATTCGCCGTTGGTCGAAAACGTCAGTGGGCCGCGCAGCGCGGTCGCGCCGTGCGCGCGGACATACCCGGCGGCGGTTTCGAGCAGCGCGGCGGCGGCGTCCTGATCGTCCAGCGCCTCGAAATAACCGAAAAAGCCGATGTTCTCTTGCCAGTAGTCGTTGTGGCGGTGGTTGATGAACGCGGCAATCGTGCCCACCGGTTGATCGCCGCGCCACGCGATGAAGTAGTCGCCGGTGAGGTGCTCCCAGGTGGGGCTGTGCGCGCGGTCGAGATGCTCGCGCAGCACGGACATCAGCGGCGGGGTCCAGCGCGGCTCGCCCCGGTAGACGGTCCAGGGAAAATGCAGCAGCGCGCGGTAGTCGGCCCTGGACTCGACGCGGCGCACGGATACGGGTGCGGTCATGGTGGTGTGCGTTCCCCCCTCAAACGGGTGCGGTGTGCGAATATGCTTAGCGCCACATTGTGTCGCGTTTGGCAGGGGAAGGCAAAATTTACGGCGCGGGGGACAAAAAACTGTCCCTGGCGGGCGGCGGTGATCGATTCAGGGCCACCCCAACCGGGGCGGCCCTGTGATTTGCTTTTGGCTTACAGCTTACAGCTTACAGCTTACAGCTTACAGCTTACAGCTTACAGCTTACAGCT